>JAGVKY010000120.1 GCA_020050175.1 Parachlamydiales bacterium | reverse complement strand
GCTCTTCCGATCTGCCCTCTAAAGCAATTATCTATAATGCCTTTGTTATCTACAGGGTCACTTACGAATGTCTTCGAATAGCCTCTAAGCAGTAACAAGCTTAAAAACGGTTCTTTTCTCATTAAAAATGATCAGTTTATAATGCTCTTTTTTTGGGGGTTCGGGTGAGTTTAGGTACGACGTTGCGAGTTGCTTTGGCAGAGAGGGGTGAAGCGATAGAACTAGATCAATCTCCAAAAGAAGAAAAGAAACAGTCGAATCTCGAATTGGAAGAGGAGATCTGCCAGTCCTCAACCTCTATTGAAAAAGCCCTTTCCAATTGTCACATCCTTCTCGATGGCAAACCCTCTTACGATAGTGAAAGGGTTTTTATTTACGATCATGGAGATGGAAAAATAAGGGTTTTCATCAATCACAAGGAACCAAAAAGGTTCATCCATAGAGGCGTAAATGACATCTACATCTTAGATGGGATTTCTCTTAAGGAGGGTAGGCCTCCCAAGCATAAGGTATATGCGATCAAAGCGATCTCTTCAAGATATCCATCGCCACAAATTGAACGACAGCCAATTGATTCTATTGGTGCTGGCGTTGAGACAGTGAAGCAACTTGAGGAGAGATTGGGATATGACCCAAAAATTTTTAAACACTATATCAAAGTCCCTTTTGGTCATGACCTCCTTCGCCCAACTTATGTCACCAGCTACTACCCTGAAAGATCTTTAGATCGATTTATTGAAAGAGAATTTAATGGCGCTTCAAAAAAAGACCAGGATGAAAATTCTTTGATCCAGTTGAGGTATTTCGCCGCTATAATAAACGTTATAAAGGTTTTTGCTGACTACGGTGTTTTCTTTTTTGATTTGAAACACTCTAATTTTCTCGTGGATAAAGAACGTGGAAAAGTGAAACTCCACGACCATGAAGGTCTCAAAATGTTTCCTCCTTTGGATCCATCGAAGTCGCCAGATGAAAATATCCAATCATTATTGAAAGAGGTGGATGTTAGAACTCCTATCATGGTCACTAAGGATTTTTTCCCAAAATATGGCGTCAAAATGTATGAAGAGGCAATAGCCTTTTTAAAGCTGATGAAGGATGGGAAATTTACTAAAGAGGAATTGCCGCGTTTAGAAATCGTCTTGGAGGAAGTCCCAAAAATTCAAAGTTTTGTTGTCGGTGTAGCCATTGTTGAATTGATGACTCGATTGTTCAATCCTGAACAAGAAGATGAAAGAGCTAAAATATTTCAGTACGAAATGGACTATATAAACGGTTGTAAGACACCTGGCTATATTTTAGGGGTAAGACCGAGAGCGCTCGACCAGAAGCTTCAGGAGATGGGTTATCAGGGGTTAATGGGTGACAACTACCATCGTCTCCTTGCCCTCTTTGTTGATATGATGAGCTTGGACGGTCTTCATCCAAGCGAAGTCAAAAGCCGATTCACTTTAATCCACCAAGCGATTATTGGAGCCAGAAATCCGCCCAAGTAGTTTTTTGTCGGGTACAAAGTAAAATCCTTACGCTATGCCGATAAATGGTAAGGAAGATATTTAAGAATAATCTAAATTATTTTATAATTTTAACGTCAAATTTGACCAAGGCAAATACCTTGCGCTATTACGGAATGCTCTTTTAGCAGCAAAGTTTGTCGATGAGATCCTCCGTCTTGCTGCCCGACAAGATTAAATTTTGATGGTGAGGAGGTAGTCCCAGGAGGTTGTATACTGGGAGGAGGTGTGGTCCCTTTTCATCTTCCAGCCTCGTTTGATCCCTTCCGAGAGGAAGAAAAGGCGAGGCTCTTCATCGAGGAGAGCCATCAGCTTTTCCTCTTTTTCACGGCGGGAGCGGTCAATAAAAAGGTCTTCTTGAACAGTTTTTCGAGGCACTAGGCCTCCTAGGAAAACGCCACATTTTTTGTAGGAAACATTTTTGTAAAAGAGCGGCTTGGCAAGGGATTTTGCCTTCTGGACAAGCGCCGGAGTGAAATCGGTTGGACCCGGGAGGGCACCTGATGCCACGCGAGAATAGGTTGCTTCAAGAGGGTTGAAACGATTGGTCAAGAGAAAAACTTGGAGATAAGTGGCTTGAGAGCCATCGTCTCGGATTTTTGCAGCGGCTTTTCCAGCATGGAGGGCGATTGCCTCTTCCATCTCTTCCCAAGTGGTGACAGGGCGGCCAAAAGAACGGGAAGAGACCACCCCTTGTTTCGGTTCGGGATGCTCTTCCAGCTCAAAGGCAGTCTCTCCTCGTAGCTCTAATGCAGTTCTTAAAGGGACAACGCCTAAACTGCCCCGAAGTTTGGTCTCGCTCATCTCCCGAAATTCGAGGGCTGTGGAGGCACCTAAAGCCCGAAGGCGCGTTCCAAGTCTTCTTCCAATGCCCCAGATTTCCTCAACGGGGAGAGTTTTAAGGTGAGAGCTGATCTCTTCCTTATCAATGAGCATCTTGACGCCCGAGCCTTTATCTTTGGCAATATGGTTCGCCACCTTGGCGAGAGTTTTATTTTTCGCGATGCCGATGGAGGTGGGGATCCCTGTCCATTGCAAAACCTTTTTCCGAATGGCAATAGCTTCCTCTTCTCGATCGAGCCTCAAAAAGGCCTCGTCGATCGAATAGATCTCTAGGGCATCGGTCAGTGAGGCGATGGTTTCCATCACGCGGGAAGAGAGGTCGCTGTAGAGCTCATAATTTGAAGAGCAGACAACCACTCCCATCCGGTCTAGAAGCTCCTTGTATTTAAAATAAGGGGCGCCCATGGGGATGAATTTTTTGACATCTCTCGACCTTGCGACAACGCACCCATCATTATTGGAGAGGACAACGACTGGACGTTTCCAAAGCTCGGGGCGAAAGACCCTTTCACAAGAGACAAAGAACGAATTGCAATCAACCAGTGCTATGTAAGACATACGTAACAACTCCCCACACCTGAAAGTCAGTTTCTTTTGTGATCAAGATAGGAGGGAATTTAGGGTTTTCAGGAAGAAGTATGATCTGATCGTTATCAATTTTCAACCTTTTCACCGTAAATTCGCCGTTTAAGACGGCGACAACGATTTTTCCCGAAGCTGGTTCGATCGCACGATCTACGATCAAGATGTCCCCAGAAATAATATGGGCATTTTTCATCGAATCCCCTTCGACCCGGACAAAAAAAGTGGCAGCTGGGTGTTTGATCAGGAGGCGATTGAGGTCAAGTCTATCCTCTGTGTAATCTTCAGCTGTCGAAGGAAAACCTGCCTGTACAGAATTGAATAGAGGGAGAGAAAAAGAAGCCCCATCAGGATCGATCGATGTGATTTCGACAACTCTGAGGGGGCGTTCCATCTTTAGACTAGTCCTTCATGGTGAGAAGGAACTCGATGTTGCTGTTCGTCTTCTTAAGGCGGCTGACCAAAAGGTTCATCGCATCAAGAGGAGAGAGATCAGCAAGGGCTTGACGCACAAGATAGATCTTTTCGAGTTCGCTTGGGTGATAGAGGAGTTCTTCTTTTCTCGTACCACTCTTGATCAGGTCGATAGCTGGGTAGCAGCGACGATCAGCCAGACGGCGATCGAGCACAAGCTCCATGTTACCGGTGCCTTTGAACTCTTCAAAGATAACCTCATCCATTCTAGAGCCAGTATCGATCAAAGCAGTCGAAATGATGGTTAGAGAACCACCTTGTTCGACATTTCTGGCAGCACCGAAGAATCGTTTTGGCTTATGGAGGGCGTTAGCGTCCACACCACCGCTCAAAATCTTCCCTGAGTGAGGCTGGACCGTGTTGTAGGCACGCGCCAGACGGGTCATGTTGTCTAGCAAGATGACAACGTCGTTCTTGTACTCCACCAAGCGGCGAGCTTTTTCAATCACCATCTCGGCGATCTGAACGTGTCTTTCAGGCGGTTCGTCGAAGGTCGAAGAAATAACTTCACCCTTTACGATCCGCTGCATGTCGGTAACTTCTTCGGGACGTTCGTCGATCAGAAGGACAATGAGGATAACTTCAGGATTGTTGGTGGCAATCGAATTCGCAATATTTTGCAAAAGGATCGTCTTACCCGATCTTGGGGGAGCAACGATCAGTCCCCTCTGTCCTTTACCAATGGGAGCGGCGAGGTCGAGCACTCTGGTAGAGAGCATCTCTTTTGTCGTTTCCATCACAAGGCGCTCTTCGGGATAAAGAGGAGTCAAGTTTTCGAAATTAACTCTTTCTTTTGCGCTTTCTGGAGGGAGATTGTTGATCTTGTCGACTTTCAGAAGAGCAAAGTACTTTTCTTTCTCTTTGGGAGGTCGAATCTGCCCAGAAATACTGTCACCCCTCTTTAGATCAAAACGGCGGATCTGAGCGGGGGAAATGTAGATGTCTTCAGCAGAAGAGAGGTAGTTGTAGTTAGGGGAGCGGAGGAAACCAAAACCGTCGGGTAGGACCTCAAGAACTCCTTCGCCATACAAAACTTCGGTTGGGTTCTCAGAGAGATATTTTACAACCTCAAACACCATTTGCGATTTTGTCATCGACCCGAGGTGTTTTAGGCCTAGTGTCTTCGCATACTGATTGAGTTCTTCGATCGACATCCTTTGGATGTCGGCGATGTTGATCATCTGCTCAGGAGGTGTGAAGGGAGTGTTCTCTGCCTCTTCATTTTCCTGTTGCTGAGGAAGCCCCTCTTGCTGGTGGCGTCGTCTCTCGCGGTGGTGATGGTGACGATGTTGATTTTGATTTTGATGGTGATGATGGGTAGGACGCTCGGTCCCTTCTTGGGGAGGCTTCACAGGCTCAGGCTCTTCTGACTCACGGTTCATAAAAATTCCACTAGTCTTCGGTAGAGGAGTGATGCCTCTTTCCGAAGGTCTGTTAAAGAGCCTCTGTTGAGGACAACAAAAGGGCTCCGTATAACTTTTTCTTTTGGGGTCAGCTGTCTGGCTGCCCTATCTTCAAAGTCTTCTTTTTCGTTTAATCGGTTCGGCGACCAAACGGTGACTATAACGTCAAATTTTTTGTCTAATCCCGCTTCAAAAAGAAGGGGAACTTCTGCAACTAACAACGTCGATGAGGAGCTATTGTGTTGGAAAAGACGATCGATTTCTTCGGCTACACGGGGATGAAGAATCGCTTCGAGCGCTTCGAGTTTCTTTCGGTCTTTAAAAACAGAAGCTGCTAATTTCTCCCGTGAAAGTTGTCCTTGATGAAACACTTCTTGGCCTAATAACTTAACAATACTTTGTTGAACTGAAGTGTCATTGAGGAGGAGTTGGTGAACAATTTGATCGGCACTCACAACGTAGGCGCCAAGATCTCGAAGAAAACGACAAAGAGTCGACTTACCAGAGGCAACGCCTCCCGTAATAGCAACTCTTGCTAATCTCATATTAACAATCTTTCCAATTTTTGCCAACGGCCATGCCGACAACTAGCGGGATTGAGAGAGAAAGAATCCCCTCCATCTCTTTTTTGACGAGGGCTGAAAAGAGGGGGACTTCTTCTTCGGGAAGTTCAAAAATAAGTTCGTCGTGAATTTGAAGAAGGAGGCGGGCTTTAAAATTTTCTTTTTTGATTCTTTTGTCGATGACGATCATCGCAGCCTTGATCAGATCAGCCTGGCTTCCCTGAAGCGGAGTGTTGATAGCGAGCCTTTCTGCTGCTTGCCTGATCATCCCATTCGGATTGTTGATATCAGGGATTTTTCGTACGCGGCCATACATTGTTTTGGCAAAACCCGTGGCTTTTGCTTCGTCCTTAGATTTTTGAAGATATTCTTTAACTTTGCTGTATTTTTCAAAGTAAAGACGGATAAACTTTTCTGCCTCTTTAGTGTCGATGCCAAGCTCTCTAGAAAGGCCAAAGGCCTGTTGACCATAGATGATGCCAAAATTAACCGCTTTAGCACGTGATCGCATCTCTGGAGTGACCCACTCTGGCAGAACATTAAAGAGAGTGGCAGCCGTTCTTTTGTGGACATCGTCCCCACTTTTGAAAGCCTCTATTAAAAGAGGATCTTGAGAAAAGTGAGCTAACAAACGGAGTTCAATCTGCGAATAGTCGGCAGAAAGGAAGACCCAATCTTTTTTTTCTGGGCGAAAAGCCTCCCGAATTTCTCTCCCAATGGGTGAGCGGATCGGAATGTTTTGCAAATTGGGATCTTGGCACGAAAGGCGACCAGTGGCAGCGACCGATTGATTAAAGGTGCAATGAACCCGGCCTGTACGAGGGTGGATTTGATCGGGGAGTGTTTCTAGGTAGGTCGAACGGAGCTTTTCCAATGTCCTGTACTCTAGAATCAGAGGGATCATCGGGTGGACTTCTGATAATTCTTCCAAAACCTCGGCACTTGTCGAATAACCAGTCTTTGTTTTTTTGGGAGGGGGGATTTGGAGCTTATCAAAAAGGATTTCACCCAGTTGTTTTGGGGAATTGAGGTTAAATTCTTCTCCGACAAGGGAAAAAATCTCCGTCTGCAACAGTTGCAGCTTGGTTTTTACTTTTTCATTGAGGATCCCCAGCACCTCTCTGTCAACATAAATCCCTCTCTCTTCCATATCAGCAAGGATAGGAATGAGAGGGAGTTCAATCTCTTCGTAAAGTTTTTTTAGGTTTTCTCTCTCTAATTCATCTCGGAAGACCTCTTCCAGTTTTAGGGTCATCTCAATGTCTTCAGAGCAGTAAGAGGCTACTTGGTGGATCGGGACTTCAGCCATTGTAATGGCTCCTTTCCCTTTGCCAATCAACGAATGGATAGGAATCTTGCGATGATCAAAAACCAATAAGGAGAGGGCGTCAAGATTGTGCTGCCTTTCTTCTGCACGGAGAAGGTAGGAGGCCACCATCGTATCGAAAGCCGGGGCCAATGGACGAATGCCTAGTCCATGCAAAATATGGAGGTCATACTTGATGTTGTGGCCAACGAGGGGCTTTTTTTCTAAGATCGGCTTGAGGGCGGCAATAACGGTTTCCTTTGCCAAGGACCCATTTAAGGGAACATACCAAATTTGATTGGTCGATAAACCAAGACCAATGCCGACTGCTTCAGCCAAGTGAGGAAATTCAGAAGTAGTTTCGGTATCTAAACAAATTTTAGGGGCAGCGGAAAGAACTTTAACTAACTTATCCAACTCCTCTTGAGTTTGGACAATATCAGCCTCTTTTCTTTCGGTCACCTTATGTTCAGGCTCAAGATCTTTTAAGAGAGATTGGAAAGCATGTGTTTGAAAAAATTGCTTTAGCCCTAAAGTCTCTTGAGATTTTACCTCATAGAAAGAGAAGTCTTTTGGGATAGGAAGATTTGTTTCTAAGGCAATGAGACGGCGGCTAAGAACGAGTTGATCAAAATTTGTTTTTAGGGTCTCTCCCCTTTTTCCTTTGATTTCATCTAAATGGGCACGGATCCCTTCGATAGAACCATAGGCAGCAATGAGCTCTTGCGCCCCTTTGGGGCCAATGCCAGGAACGCCTGGAACATTGTCACTGGTGTCCCCCAAGATGGCCAGATAATCGCCCATTTGAGCAGGAGGGATGCCATAAGCTGTTTGCACGCCCATGGGGTCTAAAATGAGATTCTCTTTGAAGACGTTTAGAATGGAGACATTCTCATTCACAATCTGAGCCATATCTTTATCGCTGGAGCAGATATAGGTATGGATCCCCTTTTCCTGAGCCCACGAGGCAATAGCAGCCATCGTGTCGTCAGCTTCGACCCCTTCCAAAGTGATCGTAGGCAAACCTTTTAAGTGGCAAAACTCTGTCACCCAATTGAACTGGGGGATCAAATCACTCGGAGTTTCACCCCGATTGGCTTTATAAAGAGGGTAAAGATCTTTACGGCTTTTCTCATTATGAGGTCCATCAAAGACCACGACCAAATGGGTGGGGGAGAAGTCTTTAAACAGCTTCATCAGTTGACGGACAAAACCAAAAAGGGCGTTTGTGGAGGCCCCTTGAGGGTTTGTCATCCGAGCGATCGCATGATACGACCGAAAGATGTAACCCATCGCATCAACAACGAAGAGTTTAGGGGTTGAGTTGTCGCCTAAGGTTGCCACAGCCAAAGGGGTTGCCGTTTAAGGCGTGGCGATAGAGTCTCAAGGCCTAACATTTTTAGAAAAATACCGTTAAAGCTCTGTGTCCCGATCAAATCTTTCAACCAATGTTTTTGGTCTAGAGAGATAATTTGTACCTTTTCTTGGTCAACACCCGCTTTTTCAGCTAGGGCTATTAAGGCCTCTTTTTTGCTCTTTCCTACAATATCGACATAGCCCAGAGCTTCTGCATCTTTGGCGGTGAAGATTTTGGCTCCATATTCTTCCACCAGTTTCTCTTTAGAGAGACGGGGGCGATTAGCTACGACATTATTGACAAAGTTTTCGTAATCGGCATTTACGATGGGTTGGAGACCTTCTCTGTCATGCTCGGTCCAAGCGCGGTAAGGATTTAAAATATCTTTTCCTTTTCCTGCTGTAAGGGTGAGTGTCTCTACCCCAAAATTTTCCATTGGCTTAGAGAAGTTCATCTGTGTGGCAATCAATGACCCAACACTACCAATCAAACTGGTCTCTGAAGACCAAATTTCATCCGCACTCACCGAGATATAGAGACCCCCAGAAGCAGAAATTCCGTCGACATAGGCAATGATAGGGATCTTATGGGCCTCTTTGTAGGCTTTAAGCGCTTTAAAGATCCCATTGGAATCAATGCTTCCACCGCCAGGAGAATCAATGGTCAAAAGAATCCCTTTAACTCGATCTCCTTTTAGCACTCCTTCTCTCGATTCCTGTAAAAGTCCTTCAACCACTTGCCGATTAAGGTCATCGGTGCCAATGACACCTTCAATTGCGATTTCTAGAAGAACTGGCCCTTCTTCCGTCAATTTCTCCCTAACACCTTGAAGGTTAGGCAAGATCTTGATTTTAGCATTTTTTTCAATCTCCCCACTCCCTTTGGAGCCAAGAGAGAGAAACATCATCACAAGAAAAACAGCACCTACGATCCCCATAACTCCTGAAAAAGTCTTCAGGAAAGATCGCATGGCTAAAGAGAAGAGAGAGGAAGGGCGTTCAATCATAAGGACCTATTTTACCTTACTATTTCTTTAAACCCAACTGACCTTCTCTTCATTTTCCCTTGAAAGAATAAGTTGACGATAAGAGAAAGGTTAGGAGTGTTTTATGTCTTGGTTTAGTTCTGGGAAAGTCACTGAAAAAGTGATTCAAGAGTCTATCGTTCAAGGGATGGAGGCGGCAGAAAAAGCTGCAGCTGCAGGGGGCTTTGGCGACGATACCAAGCTTAAAGAAGCTCGAGATAAGTTAACTTTTGCACAAGATAGTCTTCGTACCCTTTCTGCAGAGCTTAAACCTCAAAATTATACAAGCTTGCTTTACAAGGCAGTTCTCTTGGAGAACCAAATTGCTGAAGCAGAAAGAGGAGAGAATCCAGGGGAGAGAAAATTGGCCAAAACAGCTGTCAATGTCACGACGCTAGTTGCTGCTAAACCTCTATCTAAAGAGATGCAAGGAGAAATAAAACCAGAAGAAGAGGGAGAGCAGGCAGCAATCCGTGCCAGAGCTGATAAAGAAAATGCCGCAAAAAAACTTGGTATGTTGGAAAAAGCTCTCGATACACAAGAGAAGCTCATTTTTGCTCCGAAAATAGGGTCCTCTGCAGAAACAATCAGAGAAATAGTTTCAAATTATAAAGTCCTTTTGAGAATGAGGGATGAGTTTGAAAAACTTGCTCGGACACCTGAAAGCTCTAGCAGAATCGAAACTGCGATTGATCGAATCGATCATTTAAACGAAATTTTCGAAACGATGAATGCCTTAGAGGCAATAAAAAAGGAGGAAGTAAATTTTTCTCCTAAAGTATTAGCGAATAAAAATTTGGGAGAACTTTTGGAGGTCAAAAGCAAGCTTGATGAGTTCAAAGAAAAAATTAACAAACTTACTTCAGAAACCGCTAAAGCTGTCTACACTAAGAAAATTCCGGAAATTTCTGAGGAGATCAATCGGCAGATTCAAGAGAAAAGGAAGGCTTTAGCCCCGTTTGAGGCGCAGCTCTCTAAAGCAAATGATGTCGCATCTTTAGAAAAAGCCATTGGGGATTCTAAATTCGTCGATCTTCTCAATATTAAACTAACAGATCTTTCAGCAGCAGAATTAACGGACCAAGAAAGATCGGTCCTCCTATTTGACATAGGACGTCTACTAGCTCAAGCTGGGGCTGCGGGACGTAATTTCGATATTAGCGCTTATAGTGAAGAAGATTTTAGATCTGTTAAAACTGGCTTTAAAGGGATGTGGAAGGATCTTA
The DNA here is from genome assembly GCA_020050175.1 of Parachlamydiales bacterium. Classification (GTDB taxonomy): domain Bacteria; phylum Chlamydiota; class Chlamydiia; order Chlamydiales; family JAJFMK01; genus JAGVKY01. The sequence goes on along the minus strand of JAGVKY010000120.1, from coordinate 9,683 downwards.
TTGCAGGAGCAAAAGACCCCATTCAAAGAGAAATTCTTATCCAAAAGGCTCTGACTGCCGCCGATCAAAGCTATCGAAAAGATAGACCTCAATGGACTCAAGATGATATTCGCTCATTTAAAGATAAAGTTCTTGAAGAAGCGCCAACGCTTTCCGAGCCTAAGACAACCGAAACTTTCCAGGCTTATGTCTTAAGGCAAACGACTCTAATGAATCAGGGCAAAATAGCCAACTGGAATCAGCTCATAGATCTTTTAAATAAAATGCCTACAGGATTTAAGGAAGATCCCAATCAGACAGCCATGTTTCAGACTGCCTTTGTGAGAGAAGCCGTCAGAAAATACCAAGCAGCCAATATGAAAGGGCGAGAAGCGATTACAGCTGAGCTCCTCGCCCTTCAACAATCTCGGCAACACGCAAAATGGCGGAATCTATTAAGCCTAGTGCAAGGGGGAATAGAAGCATCCATTGCTGCTGCAAAACGAGAAACATCGCAACTACCACCTCCCCCAGAAGGTGGGCAAGTATGACAGTTCAGGGAGCTGGCGGGATCCATCAGCTCTCTGCTCTTTTAACTAGGGGTGGAGAACAGGCGAAACGAGCTCAGAAGATCGTAAAGCTTGATAAGCGAAAAGAGTCGATTGAGGAGGCGAAAAAGTATTTGTCCTCTGCCCAAAAAGCTCTTGAAAATCTCGGGGGTTATCTTCACGAAGATAAGCTGAATGAATTTGCTGCTAAAGTTTTAGCTCTTGAAGCCGGTATCACTACAGCCGAAGCTCAAGGAGAGCATGTTAAAGGATCAATTGTAGAAACTATCCAGTACCACGGCGGTAGATTCTTTGCACAAATCACAGGGGACAAGGAGACTCTAAAACTTTATGACGCCCTCGGTGATGCTGATAACTATCTGGAACAATTAGAAAATTATCTTAAATACCACCGGAATGAATACCTGTTCGACGAACGGTCTGTTAAATTTTTAAATGAAAATCACGAAGGCCTTTTCCGGCTAGAAAATGAGCTCAATAAAGTTCATTTTGCGCCTCCATTAGCCGCAAGAAAAGACCTCCTTTTAGCCCGGATTAGCGGATTAAAGAGTTATGTCGAAACGGCCCTTTTACTTAATAAAACAAAAGGAGAAATAGACCTTGAAGGATTAACCGAAAAGAAAGCTCTAGAACTTGGAGAGCTAAAAAAGGGGATCATCAACCTAAGAGAAGTTGCTCAGACGACAACTAATGAAAGTGTCAAAACCTTGCAAAGAGCCCGTTTGGACCAATTGGATCGTAAAATTGATAAAGCCTTTGGAAAAAAATGGAAAAGTCTTCTCCCTTTGGAGAGGAAGTTTTTAACTAAAAATAGTTCTGAGGGTCTTTCCCATTTAGCGAAAGACCCTCACTTTCACGAGCTCGTCGATGTGTTAGTGACAAACATCTTTCACTTTGTCTCCGATGAACATCGTGAGCATGCTCTTTGGCAGCTCGGGCATCTGATGGCCAAAGCAAAAGGAGGAGAGGCTGAAGGAGTGTCTCTTCCCCCAAATATCACCGCCTCATCGTCTTTTATCGAAGGAAAACGGCAAGGATGGATCGACCTCATCCAAAAAGCTGGTGACCCTATGGATCGAGAGGTGATCATTCGTCGTGCATTTTCAGAGGGTCAAAAATTCTTAAGTTTGCCAAGCCCTCCCCCTATAAAAAACAGTAAGACCTTTTTTATTCAGCTTTATCGACTGACGACTCTTTTGGAAACAGATCAATTTCCTGATTGGAACGTCCTTAAACTTCAATTAGAACGAATAGCTAAAGCCTACCCTGCAAAAGAGAAGGGAGATGTTGAAATAAGAGCCTCTTTTAGTGACGCTTTTTCGAAAGCTATTTTAAAAAATGTCGAAGATAAAGTGGCGGCAAATGACGTCGAATTTCTGCTCAAGATGGAAATTGAGCTTGAAAAAATGAAAAGGACAAAGAAATTTCAAAATCTTTCCCCTCTTTTTGACAATGTTTTAGCTATTGTTCGTGAAACAAAATTGTCTAAAAAAAGAGTCGAAATATTGCTTCAGGAGAGGATCTCTGATGTCCCCTCTGATACAACCATTCCAGCTTGGCCTCGATGGGGGCAGCAAGCCATTCGAGAATATTTAACCATCGATAATGAGGCAGACTTTAATCTTTTATCCCCTTTTGCCTTAGGCGAGCTTGCTAAAGTCATGAATGATAGATCTCAACAATTATCTGGTAAGACCATCGATGAGCTAGTTGAAAAAGGGCAAAAAGGTCTTACTGAGACTCCTCCAAGAGATCTTTTGGCGGGGAAAATTTTTGGCCTGCTTACAGTGCTTGCTCCAAATGAGCAAAAAGTTCTAGTGCCGTTGGCAAGATTTAGAAAATATCTGGAAGGGCAAATGCTGCCTTGGTCTGAGATCTTGGCTCTCCACCTTCAATCTTTACCTCAAGATACAGCCTTCTCGATGCACTTTGTGTTTCCTGCAAAGGAGATTGAAGAAACGATGGATCGCGCAATTAAAATGGGCGATTTTTTCACTCTTCGACAAATGGAGAGCGATCTTGAAAGATTACGTATTCAGCAAAAGTTGCCCGTCGTCAGAAGTTACATTGAAGAAGCGCTCAAAACTCTCCAGAAGAAAATCGAACAAAATCCCCGTCTTTCTTTTGAACGGATCAGGAGCTTGATGGATCAAAAGGCCCCTGAGGGAGAAAAATGGGACCGCTATAAAGTGCGGGATTACCTCAACTTAATTAAAGATGGCCCAGAAGGTGAGAAGCTTTCGAAAGAGACTCGAACAGAAATTGCTCGATGTTTAAACAAAGAGACGGCCGTTCTTTCTCCACACGCCATTGAGGAGCTCCTTGCTTTAGCAAAATACGATAAGCACCATCCACCGAGAGTGATGGTTCAGGCGAAAGCTTTCGCGATTCTCTCCAAATTTGCACCCAAAGATATGAAGGTGAGTTTAGCGCGAAAAACCTTTCGAGAAGTTTTAGTGAATAGTTGGAAAGAAAAGACACAGCCAACAAAAGAGCAGCAGGTCCATATCGATCGATGGTTCCCCCCTATTGCAGCGATTCCATCATCTTCCGACTCTTTTCCTCAAGTGGAAATCTTAAATAGAGATCTGCAAATGATTGGTCAAATCAACCAAAACTTAGAGGGTAAGAAAAAAGAGGAAATTAAATACCTTCGTGCTGCTTTAGAAATTGCATCGACTGAGATTGTTCATCTCGGAAGTCTTTACAGCTTTCTCTTAGGCCTCGAAAAAATCAAAGATAAACCCCCCCAAGTCATTGAAGCCATCATTCTTATCAAGGGAAATATCGAAATACATGAGCTCTTTTTGAAGGGCTTGATGAAAGATGTTAAAAATTTTGATCATTTTGAAAAAAACCTCAAAGGGGTTGATTTTGAGAAACTTTTAGCTCTCAATCAAGATGATATTGAGCTCGGAAAGCACCTGTCCAAAATCGCTTCAACAAAAGATTGGGTTGATGCAAAAGGAGCCCCTATTTCCCTATTTTCCATGCGAACCGTGGAGATGGGGGTGTTAAATAATGAGGCCACCCTACAACCGATGCTCGCTGGAGCTCTGATCTTTGGCATCCCATTGCAGCGGGCTGAAAAATTACAAAAGCTTTTCCAAGAATTGTCAGAAAAGTCGGGCGACCAAGAAAAAGAAATCTTTTCAAAGATTTCTCTGGCACTAGGCAGCCAGGCCAAAGCTGCGCTATAATATTCCCATGACTTTACCTTATATGGCCTCTATTGTTGAGAGGCGATCCTTAGCTCCTCCTCATGCAACGAGGAAAAGTTATCATCTTGTACTCGATTTAAAAGGGTCTGGCATGCGCTATCAAGTAGGCGACAGCGTGGGGATCTACCCAGAGAACAATGAAGATGAAGTTGAGGAAATGCTCAAACTTGTTCCCGGCGAAGATGAGGTCGTTCAGGACAGAAAGGGCCATCGGGAAAAATGGGGAGTATTTCTTAGGAAAAAAGCCAATTTAAACTCTATCAATCGAAAACTTGTCGAAGTGGTGGCCGAAAGAAACAAGAGCTCCTTTCTTAAAGAACTGTTGACCGGATCAGATCGAGAAGCGATAAAAACTTATCTTACCTCCTTTCATCTGGCCGATTTTATCGAAGAGCATTCTATTGTTTTTACTCCGGCAGAGCTTGCGCCCCTTCTCATGCCTCTTTTACCTCGATTTTATTCGGTCGCTTCGTCTCAAGAAGTAGTAGGTGATGAGGTCCATCTGTTAGTGCGGGATATCCAATACGAAATGAGAGGGAAAAAGAGGTATGGAGTTGCCTCCTATCAGCTTTGTTACAAACTGCCGATGGGGGTGCCTCTTGTTCCGGTTTTTCATCAACCTGCCCATGCATTTGCCCTTACCGATGATCTTTCTGCTCCTTTGATCATGATAGGTCCAGGTACAGGAGTTGCTCCTTATCGGGGTTTTATGCAAAAGCGGATGAAACTTGAGTCAAAAGGGGCAAACTGGCTCTTTTTCGGCGAATGGTTTGAGAGTGACCATTTTTTTTACCGTGAAGAGTGGCAAAAGCTTGTTCAGGAAAATTCTCTAAAGCTCTCAACAGCTTTTTCTAGAGATCAGCAGCATAAAATTTATGTCCAACACCGGATGCTTGAAGAGGCAGATGAGCTATTTCAGTGGCTAGAAAAGGGGGCTTACCTCTACGTCTGCGGTGATGCTTCCAAAATGGCTAAAGATGTCGAAGATGCGCTTTTAGAGATCATTAAAACAAAAGGGAATCGCTCTGAAGAGGCTGCCCATCTCTATCTTAAGGATTTAAGAGCCAAAAAAAGGTATCAGAGAGATGTCTACTAATAAGAACATTATACGTACGGGGATTGGACAAGACAGCCACCGGTTTCTTTCGGAAGATGTTGCTAAACCTTGTATTTTGGGGGGAATTTTATTTGATGGAGTTCCTGGATTTAAAGCTAATAGTGATGGGGATGTTATTTTACATGCTATTTGCAACGCAATTACATCAGTTACTCATGTATTAATCCTTGGTGGTATTGCTGATGAACTATGTCTTAATCAAGGGATTACAGACAGTTCTGTTTATTTGAAAAAAGCAATAGAAACATTAGGCAATCAAAAGGTCACACATTTAGCTATTACTATTGAGGGGAAAAGGCCCTATTTCAAAGAGCAAATATTACCCATGAGAGAGTCTATAGCCTCTCTCATGGAAATCAGTGTGGACCAGGTGGGGATAACGGCTACTTCAGGAGAAGGGCTGACCGATTTTGGCCTGGGTCTTGGTGTCCAGGCTTTTGTTGTACTTAGTACCATAGAATATTTGTAAGTCGCTCCACTATAATAAACTAGAGATCGTGGTTCTTTTAAATAAAGAAATTCAATAGAAGGGGAAATAGATAAATAAACCTTAATTAACGGTGTTTCTATGATTAGCCGTACAGTTTTCACAATTACGTTAGGAATCTTTTGGTTCCTTTACCCTCCTAAGGCTTATGCTGAATGTTCTAAGTGTAAGGCTAAAGTTGAGTGGTTAAGAGCTCAGAGGGAAAAAGAAAACACAAACGGCGAAGTCAAGGGATGGGACACAAACAAAACGACTTGGAATAGCAAGACAAGTTCTGATCAGCCCATCAAGGTTAAAACGAGAGTGTCCGAAGTCAACGATTACACCATCAAAAAATACGCCGCTGCTAAGAAAGAAAAAGAAGAGGCTGCAAAGAAAGCTGATAAAGAAGCGGCCGATAAAGCTGCAAGCAATAAAAAAGCTTCCCAGTAGGTCTTTTGAGAATGGCACATAACCTCATTAGGGTTCCCTCTATCTTAGAAACTGCATTGAGTCATCCCCATTTTTCGACTCTTTGCCAAATCTGTCAAAGAGCGGGGATTGCTCCAACCTTAAAAGATGGTGGACCTTACACTTTTTTTGCGCCTACAAACGAGGCGTTTCTTCGCCTAGAAAAGGGGGCTCTAGATAATCTTTTAAGGCCAGAAAACAAAGTGGATCTGATCACCCTTTTGACTTATCACATCATCCCTTCGAGGCTCCCCTCAAACACTTTTAAAGTGGGTAAGATTAGAACGTTAAGTGGAAAGAGGTGTGAACTTGGAAGGCGCCATGGAAGACTTTGCATTGACCACGCAGAAATCATCCATTGCGACCTAGAATGTTCTAACGGCTGCATTCACACGATCGACCGCGTCATGCTCCCCGAAATCACTTAAATGATTGTTTCCCTTAAATGGAGACCAACTTTAATCATTTAATTTTGGATTGTATAATTTTTCTTGGAAATTAAATCTAAATGAGTTAAAAGGGCGGTAGATTTGCAAATTCGCCCTCATGGCCATTCTACACTGCATCAAAGACGCTCCGGTCAAACAGACCAATTCCCTCAAGATTGAGGGTGGGACCCCCCTTGTCGGAACTGTCCGTGCAAGTGGTGCAAAAAACGCTATCACAAAACTTCTTGTTGCCTCTGTCCTCTCTGACAAAAAATGTATCTTTTATAATGTCCCTGATATTGGCGATGTGGATGTGACAGTAGCCCTTTGCCGAGAAATTGGCTCTCTCATCAATTGGGATCGGGAAAAGGGGATTCTGGAAATTGTCACACCAGAACTTAAGACCTCTTATATTCCGCAACGCTTTTCAGGTTCAAACCGCATTCCTATTTTGATGATTGGGGCTCTCCTTGGGCGTACAGACGAAGATATTATTGTCCCTACGGTTGGCGGCTGCCAGATAGGCAAAAGGCCGGTTGATTTCCACGTCGAAGCTTTAAGTCGCCTTGGAGCTACCATCGAATATCGGGAGATGAAAAGGGAGGGGGCCTATTTCGCCCACGCTCACGATGGGTTAAAAGGGGCTGTCATCCACCTCCCTTACCCCTCTGTTGGCGCAACGGAAAATACGATTTTAGCCAGCATCACCGCTAAAGGGACAACTGTCATTAAAAATGCGGCGACAGAACCCGAAATAATTGAACTTGTGCTTTTTCTGCAAAAACTAGGTGCCCATATCACTGTGGATGTGGATCGGTCGATTACCATTCACGGCTCGCGCCGTTTCTACGATGTCGAACATACTGTTGTCACCGATAGGATTGAAGCGGCCTCTCTTGGGATGGCAGCCATCTGCACCAAAGGACGTGTCTTTGTTGAAGGGGCTGACCATCTCCATATGATCACTTTCTTGAATAAGTTAAGAGAGGTTGGTGGAGGCTTTCAGGTTCGACATGGCGGTATAGAATTTTTCTACGATGGGCCGCTCCAAGGGGGCGTTCATCTGGAAACAGGTGTCCACCCTGGATTTATGACCGATTGGCAACAACCTTTTGTTGTTCTCCTCACCCAGGCTGCTGGCTCATCGGTCGTCCATGAAACTGTTTATGAAAACAGATTTGGCTACACCGAAACGCTTGTCGAAATGGGTGCAGATATTTCCTTATTTAGACAATGTCTAGGTGGAGGCTGTTGCCGCTTTGCATCTCAAGGATTTCCTCATAGCCTCGTCGTTCGGGGTCAAACACCTTTAAAGAGTAAAAATATTACTATCCCTGACCTACGGGCAGGATTTGCCTATGTGATGGCCGCTCTTATTGCTGAGGGGACAACCCACCTATCTGGCGTCCATTTCTTAAAGAGGGGCTACGAAAAAATCGTTAGCAAACTCACCTCGCTTGGCGCCGACATCAGTTATTCGCAAGACAACACTCCAAAAATTTGATAAAATAGCAGCCCATTCCTATGGTTGCTGTTTGGCGCACTAAGCTGCGCGAAAATTTTACTTCTTGGAAGACTCTGCAAGAGTTTCTTCACCTCCCTCCTGAGGTCCATGAACAAGTTCTTATTCAACCCAACTTTCCGCTGAATTTACCGAAACGACTTGCCGAAAAAATTGAAAAGGGAAGGATTGACGATCCCCTTCTTTTACAATTTTTGCCGCAAAAAAAAGAGGAAGGAAAGTTTACTGGTTTTGTTGAACATCCTGTAGAAGATGTTGCCTTTCAGCGGACTCCCCGTCTTTTGCAAAAGTATGCCAGCCGCAATCTTCTCGTCATGACAGCAGCTTGCGCGATGAACTGCCGCTTTTGCTTTAGAAAAAATTATCCCTACCCAAAAAGCGAAAAGACCGGTTTTGCAGAAGAGCTCGCCATCATTGAAAACGACCCTTCCATTGAAGAAGTCATTTTGAGCGGAGGCGATCCACTCTCCCTCTCTAATGAAATCCTTTTAGAATTGGTGCTCCGATTAAATACCATTCCACATATCAAACGGCTTAGGATCCACACCCGCTTTTCGATCGGCATCCCCGAAAGAATCGACGACGGTTTCATTGACCTCCTACAAGCTTTTAAAGGAGTCGTCTACTTTGTCCTCCATACGAACCACCCAAAAGAGTGGGACGACGAAGTGGAAAAAGCTCACACTCGTCTTCGTAAAGCAGGCATCGTCCTCCTTTGTCAAACTGTTTTACTTAAAGGGATCAACGACTCGGTTGAAGTCCTCTTCGCCCTCTTCCGCCGCCTGATCAATATCGGCATCATCTCCTACTACCTCCACCAACTTGATCGAGTCGAAGGTAGTGCCCACTTCGAAGTTGACCGAGAAGAGGGCAAGGCCATTATCCGCCAACTCCGCGCCCGCCTCCCTGGCTACGGCGTCCCCACCTACGTCGAAGAAATCCCCCACAAAAGCGGCAAAACCCCCATCCTCTAAACACATCCTATTAAGATTTTCTGCATAAGATGGTCGTAAAGAAGCAGAGATGTTTATGTTGCCTAGGTAAAACCACTCTCTAGAAAAGATTTCCAAGATATTTCAGATTTAATTTGATTTTTTGCCCCTTACTCTATTTCGTTCCACAAAAATTTTGGTCATCTCTGTTAAGAGAAATGGTGCAAATAAAGATAGTCCGGGAAGGAACGTTATACAGAGGATTAATAACAATTCATGCATGTTGAAGTAGTTGTGGATCTGAAAAGCTCCAATAACAAGTAGAGAAACTAAGAAGGACCATCCTCTTACAAGAGCATCGCCTGCAATAATGACTGAGCCTAGATCTTCTGGAGGTGTAAAAGCCTGGCCTAATGTCATGCCAGATATTCGAAAGCAGTAGGTCCCTACCCCCGAAAGAAAAGCGCTTAAATAAAGCGATGTTTCGAAAAGAAGAGAAGTGCCCAGTAAAAGAACTGAAAAGAACCCCAGAAAGGATGCAGCCCATACGAACAAAGAGATTAATGGCTTCTTCGAGCCGAGAAAGCCGCCTAATAGGCTAGAACTTAAAAAGCCCAAGGAAACCAAAGTCATAGAAATCCCTTGGTCTGTGGCAAATAAATTAGAATTTCCTTTAGCAAGACGTGCTAACAATAAAGGTAATGATGTTGTCCAACCAACATAGGCCAAGTTGTTTAACATTCTACTAAAGTTCAATGTTCGGATATTTTTGTCGGCGTTGTTGAAAAACTCCTAAATTGAAGCCTCCCCCTTACTTCAGATTTTTCAATTTAAATCTTTTCTCTTCGCGGCATTCCTTGTTTGGTTAGTTCATTCATTATCCATACAAGTAGGCTTCCTCTTTGAATGAGGGCTTTGTTATAATAGTGCCAGTTGACGTTCTTCCACTTGGGGGATCTCTTCTGCATGAATAGCCTT
>JAGVKY010000104.1 GCA_020050175.1 Parachlamydiales bacterium | reverse complement strand
GACTTTTTCCGCTTCAATCCCTCCAAAAGTCGACTCCAAAAGCTCGTCAAGCTCTTGATTGATCTTCCGGGCCCACCCAAAGGTTTCGATATTTTTTTCTAAAAATTTAAAGAAAATTCCTTCGAATTCGGGTTTAAAAACCAGCGGTCGAAGGGTCAAAATAATCGCCAAATCTTCCATGTGGTCGGCAATTTCATCTTGGCATTCCAACATTTCCAGCAGATGCCCGCGATCGATGGGAAGAAAAAGACTTTTAGGAAGATGATTGCGGATTTCATTTTTCGCAAGATCGGCTTTATGCTCTAAATCGGAGATTTTTGTAGAAAGACTTTCTAAAAGGGCAAAGTCCCCTTTTTTTAGAGCATCAAAAAGGGCTCTAATTTCATGGACGCAAGCAGCGACCCGATCCATGTGAGTTTTTAGGAGAGCAAATGGAGACCTCCCAAACATACTAAATAAGTTAAGCACAATCGGATTTTCGATTGAGCTGCCTTAAATCGCAACATCTTTAGTTTTGAAAAAGGGTTTAGGCCACTAGCTTCGCTTGAGGAATACGTCCATGAATCGACCATTTTTCTGTTAAGCGGTCGATCATGACGAGAGAGAGTTTAAAGAGGGCGGGGATCGCAACCATCATCACAGCAGAAACAATAGGGTGAATTTTTCCTAAAGTTTTGATGCTCAAAAAATCATTTGCCATCGCAGATTGCCAGATCGCAGTCAGAGCATAGCTCACGCTCGAAAAAACATTGAGGGAGACCCTAGCATAGAGGTCGTTCGCGTAATCAGAATCCTTTGAATAGTGGGCAAAAAATAACATGCCCAAGTTGTAGATCGTTTCCATGAGGATGCCAGCTGCGGACAAGATCAGCAGAGATTTTTGGGCACCGATTTTAGCTCCTACAGTGGAAAGTTGGTTCGTATATGTACGAGTGCTTCCATTGAGGTAAGAGACTTCGATGGTGGGAGTCTTTCCTTGAAATAAAACGAGACCGGCAAGAGCATGCCCCATCTCATGGAGTGTGATTTGGAAGGTCAAAAGATGGAAAATAGCATAAGCTAATTTGCTTATCCCGTAACAAAAATGTTCTTGATAGCGGATGAATTTTCTGTACGGTTCTTCCCTTTCTTTTTCGTGTCTTATTTGGTTTAAGTGACCGAGCCCCATTACGGCTCCGCTAAAAAGGAAACAACCGGCACCGATCAATGCAAAATTAACTCTCGTTTTCCACCCACTCAAAAAGGGGGACACAAAAGCAAAACAGGTCACATAGCTGGGTATCCTTTTTAAAAGATCGCAAGCTATCGCGTGCACTCGCTCTTTTTTAGTATAGTAAGAGTACCCCTCTCTTAAAATGGGGTCTTTTACCCAAATGTGTGATGGAAAGAATGATAGTTTCATAAAAAAGAATATTATTACGAATAAATTTTTAAAAATCAATTAATCTTTATAAAAAATTGATCTTAATCTTAGATAATTTTTCTTCATTTCAAAGAGGATTCCATGGCTTTACCCATTGGCCAAATTGTAGGACAAATACCTGATAGGTTCATAGCCCCAGTAGTTCCTTTAACTGCTGCAGAAAAAGCGAGTGAGGCCTTTGAAAGGTTTCTTTTAAGCTCAAGCGATTCTAGAAATGGCATTGTCCTTTTCTTCCGCGCGACGATGCGGGTCACTGTCTATGCTTTCTTGCTCTTGCTATCTTCCGTTGATCAACTCATTGGTGTAGCCAGAAGACAACAAGAAGTCACAGCCCTTTTTACCCAAATCTTAGGTTACTCCTTCTTCTGCCCTCTCACTCCTCTTGATATTCCTCCCCAACTCCTCGCTTGTGTGAGACATGCAGCAACCATCAATCTCGAATTTAATCGCCTTTCAGACTCTGAAAGAAAAGCAATCCTCCACGCCGTTATCCTAAAATCTAATCAGAATGCCGCGCCTGGATTGTTAGAAAGACTCTACAACCATCCAACAGCCCTCCCTGCCTTTAGATATTCTGAACTAAACACCCTTCTCGCCACCCTAAACGTCCTCTTCCCCCCTCGACTTCCACCTAGACCGGCTCCAGTTATTCCAGTCGTTGCACCAAGACCTGCCCCCGTTTTTCAGCAAGAACCCGCTGGGCCAGTCATTCAGCCTGTGCAAGTTGCCAAAGCCCCTTGGCCCAAGGGAGCTCCTTACTATGATATTGCTCATCGAGAAATCCAGGAAATGTTTAGAAAAGCTAGAAATTTGAACACATCCTTCTGGTCCTCAAATTCTGAAAACTTGGCTGTTCTCTATAAGTTCGCAAGAGAAGAAATCGTAAGAATCATTGACGTCCTAAGAAACCAACCTCTTTCCGATGAGGAGTTAGCTCATTTAGATGATCTCAAAGATGAGTGCGAGGGCAGAGTCAAAGATCAAATGGATCATACAACACCTGCTGCCATTGCTCAGCTTCTTGAATTAAGAAAAGATGATCATTTTAGAGATAGCCTTTTACCTAGACGAACTCGTGAAATGGATGACGCTTGTTGGCAACTTAATAACACTGGCTCGGAAGAAATTTTCACACTCCTTTTCTTGTCGTTTCTTTTTAGTCGAAATTTCGAAGGCTCTTCACTTAAAGAACTACAAACCATTCGAAATCAAGTTTCTATTCTTTCTAGAGTTTTTTACGAAAACTTGGGATTTGATTATTACGTCGACAGACATGGCCACGAAGTTCCAAAGGAACAGATAAACATTTGGAAAAAGATTCATGCTCATACAGATCGTCTAATCGATCCGATTCGAGCACTTCAAGAGGACTGGGAACAAGCAGAGCGAAACGCTGAGCAGGAACGGTTACTAAGGGATGGGGTATAATAATGGCTGCTAATGTTCCTCCTGTTTGCAGGGTAATACCTCAAGGGTTTGTCCTTCCTCCACTACCGACAAACACTCTTTCTTTGCAAATAATTTCTCTTTTTGAGAGGTCTTTTCAGGGCCAAAGAGATAGTCAAGTGGCCCTCTTTTGTATTTCTGCTATGCGGGTTGTTGTTTATACCCTTGCCCTAGCAGCATCTATTCTACAGGGTAATCCCAACTATTTACAAAGCTTGATCATTCAATGCCTCACTCAAAGTTTTTTGCACCCTTTAACGCCCTTTATTGCTCAGCCTCCTGTACCTAATCAACCACCCCCTCCACCAGCACCAGCACAAGCGCCAGCACCAGCACCAGCACCAGCTGCGAGACCTGCCCCTGCTGCTCCTCATGATCCAGTTGATGAGAATCTTCCGCCTGAATTCGGTATCGGTTTCGCAGAAAATCCCCCTCTTGACCCTAACCAGTGGCCCCTCAATGCCCCTTACTACGATGAAATCGCCCCCTTAATCAACGCGTGTCTATTCGAAGCAAGTGAACAATTAAAGTTTAGTGGCAAAAACGACGCCGAAAAGCTTTTCCCCTATTACACTTATGCAGAGTCTTTTTTGGCCACGATTGTTGAGACTCTTTTGGAGAGCGGCAAATTAACTAAAGAAGAAACAGAATCTCTCGAGGGGATTGACTTCTCCACTTTGGTCATCCCAGGTCAAGTGGCACAGCTATTAGAAGTTCAACCTAATTCCCGTTTTGTCGATCGATTAAATGAAAGGCGATCTCAAAAGTTAATTAATCTTCAAGCTGCCCTATCTCCAGAAAAAACAGTCCCGATAGTTTTAGCGATTCTTTTTTCTAAAGAGCTTAAGAACCCCGAATTGCAAGAACTCAAAAAAGATGTCTGTGATCTCGGTCAAATTTTTTATACAGGAGAGTATTGGAATCAGATTCATGGCATCGAAAGAGTCCGGCAAGATTACGGCATGGAAGACGATATTCCTGAAGAAGATCCAGACGACTTAGACTTTTTTAATCCCCTCGGTGGCGTTGTTGCATAAGTCCCTCTAGGCAGTTGTGAAGGCAGAGAAAAGAGCGGAAGTATGTTGAGGGAAATAAAAAGTTGAGGCAACCTCAGCAGG
>JAGVKY010000164.1 GCA_020050175.1 Parachlamydiales bacterium | reverse complement strand
TGTGGCCCGTTCCAATCTTACGGAAAGGCTGAAGAAAATCCCCTCTTCAAGAGCCCAAAAGCATCAGCAAGAGGTCGAGCCTCTTGCTGATGCCATTAAGGAAGTGCTGAAGGAAAGACCAACGTATGGCTACCGCAGGATTTCTGCATGTCTCCGGAGAGGGGGTGTTGTTGCGAACCATAAGCGAGTATACAGAGTGATGAAAGAAAAAAGTCTTTTGTTACGACGTTTTGGCCATCGGATAAAGAGAGCTCACACGGGTAAAGTTGTTGTTCCTCGAAGTAATGAGAGATGGTGTTCTGATAGCTTTTCCATCCAATGCTTCAATGGAGAGCAGGTTCATGTGGCGTTCTCTATAGATGCTTGTGACAGAGAAGCGATGAGATATATAGCTACGACTGGCGGGATCTGTGGCAAGAATATCCAGGATCTAATGTTGGAGACGATTGAATACCGTTTTGGAAAGCCAGTGGCCCCATGTAAGGTGCAATGGCTAACAGATAATGGCTCTTGTTATACAGCCAAGGGGACGGTCGCTTTAGGGCAATGCTTAGGGTTAGATATAAGAACGACATTGCCCTATAGTCCTGAGAGCAATGGAGTGGCTGAAGCGTTCGTTAAGACGTTTAAGAGAGACTACGTGTTGATGGGTGATCTGAGGGATCCAAGGAGGGTGATGGAGCAGTTGCCCGCCTGGTTCAAGGATTACAATGAAATGGCCCCTCATAAGGGACTGAAGATGCGGTCACCAAGACAGTATCTAAAAGAAACAAAACTGGCCGCTTAGGTGGTCCGCTTTTATAGGGGCAACTCCAACTTCCCTGAACTAGAAGGCAAGCCATAGCAAGTTTTGAAAAAATGGAAGTGCTAACAGTCATTTTCTCTCCATCTACATAAGGTTCAATCTTTAAATTTCTTATATATTTGAACCTTTAAAATTACATTAAATTACCTAAAGAGAGAGGACTTCTATGCCTCATAAAAAAAAGAAAATAGACCCCGATGATCCTAAACCTCTTAATTTTGACCATGATGAAGAAAGGGGACCAAGTGATCATTTAAAGGAACCCTTCATGACACCGGAAGAACAACGGGGTGACAATGAAGACGATCAATACTACGACGAAGAAGAGGCCCTGAGCCCCGAAGAGACAAAATTAAGAAAAGAAAAGGACGATTTAACCTCTTAATCCTTAACATTGCTTTTAGCCAGAATTCCCACAACAAATGGGAATTCTGGCTTAAATTAAGTTTGCAACACCTCCTCCTATCCTCCTTTTCTACTGATTAATTAGAGAGGCTAAAGAAAAGAGCTACTTTTGGTTTTTTGAGCTAGATAGAGCTGTTTTCCGATCTTTTCGCAGAACATATTTTTTACACTAAGGCCTGCAGCACTTAGATCTTCAGAACAGATCCACTGTTCTCCAAGACCCGAAAGAAGTAAAAATCCATCCAGACTTATCTGCGCCACAATCTTTCTTAAAACACGCAATCCAGCATTTCTTGAAGGTAAAACCCCACGAGTTATAGCTCCGATCCCTATAACCATATCGAAATGTTCATCAGGGAGCGGATCACTAAGGATATCTGATTGAATTGTCAGTACTTTTTTGTGGTAGCCCATTTGAGAAAATCTCTTATGGGCCAAAGAGAGACTAATCCCATTCCGGTCAACTAAGGTATAACTTGCGACTTGATCACCCAATTTGGATAAAGCTTGGGACGCAAATTCACCATCTCCTCCACAAATTTCTAGAATCTTATAAGGTTTTCTTTTTGTTAATTCTTCTAGGTAAGTCAAACAAACAGGATAGATACCATTTCTGTAAGCAGGAATGTTGTCTGGAGAGGTTTTCCAATCGTTCCAATAAGAATCTTCACAAGGCTTACAAGATCTAAAATCGACGCTTTCTAGACGATTACCATTGCATTTGATAAAGGGAGCTCCTTCACCATATTGCATCCACCTTAGAATATGCCTTGTGCCAGCTTCACCAATAAAAAAAGTCTCTTCACCAATTTGCAACTTCGAGAAGGTTCTTTCGAAACCAAAATTATTCTCTGTAAAATCAAAAACTAAACCGATCCTTTGTTTTTCCAATTTATAGGAGAAACGATAAGACCTGAGATGGTTTTCCTCATCAGGCTCTAGGGGGTCTTCTAAAGCTAAGCTTCTAAGGAAGCCAATCACCTCTCTAATTTTTTCATCTTTTACTTTCTTATCTAACCTTTCGCCTTTGGAAATAGCTAATTGGCTAGTAAAGACGTTATTCGAAACAAAAGTTGTCATTAAAATTAATTTTCTCGCTCTGTTTTAAGCTGTCGATTCGCTTTTTGGTTCTTCACATAGGCCCTAAGGATCACTTGGCAGCTGATCTAATTGTTGTAAAAATCGAGCAGAATCAAATTTTATCTTTTTTATCTTGCTATCAACAAAGCTATCTAGAGTTTTGTAAACCATCGCCAAACGTTGATTGTGTTTCAATTTTTCTCTATTTCTAATCAAGAAGTCCCAGTAGAGGTAGTTAAACGGACAGGCATTTTCTCCTTCATTTTGACGAACATCGTAGACACATCCTTCGCAGAAATTCGACATCTTATGGATATATTTTCCCGACGACGCGTAGGGCTTAGTGGCAAGAAAGCCTCCATCCGCAAATTGAGACATGCCTAGTGTATTAGGGAGTTCAACCCAATCGTGGGCATCGACATAAACAGCGAGGTACCAGTCACATATTTCTTCAGGTAGCACACCAATTAAAAGAGCAAAATTACCGGTTACCATCAGCCTTTGAATATGATGGGAGTAAGCCTCCTGTTTGGTTTGCAAAAGAGCTTGATGCATACAATTCATCTCTGTTTCTGCTGTCCAATAGAACCAAGGTAGCTTCCGATGGGCGCCAAAATAATTCAGATGACGGTAGCTTGGCATTTTTAGCCAGTAAACTCCTTTCACATATTCGCGCCATCCCAGGATCTGACGAATAAATCCTTCGGCACTTTGAATCGGTACTTTTTTTTGCCGATAAGCTTGATCTACTTTCTGACACACAACTTTTGGATGGAGTAGTCCTGCATTTAAATAATGGGATAGGACGCTGTGGTAAAGAAAATGTTCATCTTGAACCATAGCATCTTGGTAGGGACCAAAAAACGGGAGAGCCTCTTTTAAAAAGTGATCAAAAGCCTTTTCGGCATCTTTCTCCGTCACGGCAAACCAAAAAGGCTCAATATCGCCAAAATTTTGAGGAAATCTTTTTCTGACCTCTTCAATCACTTTTTTGGTGATCGTATCAGGCTGGAAACGAAGAGGAACAGGATAGGAATTCTCCTGTTTGGAGGGTCGTCGATTTTCTTTATCAAAATTCCATCTCCCTTCTACAGGCTGCAAAGATTCATCCATCAGGAGAAATGTCTCTTTTCGCATCGCGTGGTAAAAATGCTCCATCAAGAGCTTTTTCTTTCCTTCTGCCCAATCTGCAAACTGATCCCGTGTCGAGAAAAATCGGTCGTCCTCTCTGACTTCAAGGGGAATTTCAAGCTTTTGAAGTTCTTCCAAAACCCTATAATCGTAAGGTAGAGTCACAATCACTTTGCTTGCAGAAAAGGTTTTGAGAACTTGGTTAAGACCGCTTGTCAATGATCTTTCTCCTTGTTCAATCCCGATGTAAAGAACCTGAAAACCTTCTTTTCTTAACTCTTCTGCAAAATGTCGCATGGAGGAAAAGTGAAAGACCAATTTTTTTACATGGTAATTGACGACTGTCGCCTCATGGATTGTTTCCAAAAAAAGAATTAAATCATTTTTTTGATCGATATCTTGCAAGGAAGATATATTGCGCGAGAGATGATTCCATAAGATTAATCG
>JAGVKY010000110.1 GCA_020050175.1 Parachlamydiales bacterium | reverse complement strand
ATATTAAACAATTGATAATAAATGAACTGACGAAGGAGGGGATGCCTCGAAGGGGAAAAATTTAAATTGAAAAATCTGGATTAAGGAGTGACTTTTAATTTAAGAGTTTTTCAACAAGACCACAGCTTGCCGTAATAATTGAAAGTTTTTATCTCCATCTAATTTGGGGTCATATGGGGAAAGTTTGAGAGCTGCTTCATGGTCATATTCAAGAAATGGTGTGATGGCAATAGTAAGAATTTTTAGAATTTTAACTTATATAAGCCAAAGAGGATAAGAAAGATTTGAGCTTTTCAAATCGGGGAGCGAGAGAGGAGATCAAAAGTGACTCATCCTGTGTGTGGAGATTAAAACCAGTTGGTCCTAATCCATCAAGGGTGGGGAGGCCGACAGCTTCTAAAATATTGCTGTCTGACACGCCAAAAGAAGGCTCAGGCCTAATCCCAAGAAGTTCGATGTATTCTTGAGTTTTTGGTAGGAGGTTACGAGGAGGACGCCATCCCTCTTCTTGAATGATATTAAAAGAGACCCCTCTTTTTCCAGAAACATCATCGAGAATGAATTGAAAGTTAACTTTTTCGGTCGCCGTCCGCACATTGACCACGAGGACAGCTTTTTCGGGTATCATGTTGGCAGCTTCTCCCCCCAAGATCCAAGCTGGATTTACAATAACGCCCCGGTCGAGGTCTTGGAGTTCAGCAAGCTTAACGGCAACTTCAGCTAGAGCTACAAGAGCATTTTTCCCCTCCCGCGCACCTCTTCCAGCATGTCCCCCTTTCCCTTTAGCTTCGATGACAAAAGTGAAGGAGCCGGGACGTTTCCCCACAATAGATCCTGAAGGCATCGAGGGTTCGAACACAAGGCCTATTGTTTTTCCCACCGCTGCCTTCTCAATATGAGAGCGGCTACCACAAGAGCCAATCTCTTCGTCAGGGGAGATCATCACTTCCCAGCCGATCTGCTCTTTTAAATGACTATTCTCTAACCAACGGAGTAAGTGGAGAAATAAAATAATTCCCCCTTTCATGTCAGCTACACCAGGTCCAAAAAGCCTATCTCCCTCCACCTTAATCGGAAAAAGCTTCGCATAAACCGTATCGTAATGACCAACGATCAAAAGCTGAACTTTAGCCTCAGGCCTCTGTCTAATCTTGAAGAGATTGCCCTGAGCAAACGATTCCCACTGCCCCTGCTTATTGAGATGTTTCCAATCAGGTAGGCGAATGCTCTCAATTTTCCCTTCAAGAGGAGAAAAAATCTTCACCAGATGCTCTTCGGTCTTCTTAAGTCCTTCCACGTCAATTGAATGACTCGAGATAGAAGCTAAAGCAATGATGTCATCGATCATAAACCCATTTAAACAACATGACCCAGATTGGGCAAGCTAAGATTATGGGGAATTTAGAACATCTAACGATTTTTGGAGACGCTGTTGCTAAAGGTTGAAAAGATTTATGAAGCAATTATCGAACCGCAAAATTAACAAAAATCATTCCTGATAAGTCAGCCTCGATTAGTCATAATTCGTACACCTCGAAGATTTTCTGAGGCGGCAAGGGCCGTTGCCCCTTCATCACCCATGTTGTTATCCCTAAGGTCAAGCTTCTGAAGCCCTCTTAAGTTTTCTGAGGCGGCAAGGACCATTACCCCTTCATCGCCCATGTCGTTATCCCTAAGATCAAGCTCCTGAAGCCCTCTTAAGTTTTCTGAGGCGGCAAGGGCCCTTGCCCCTTCAGGGCCCAGGGTATTATGCATAAGATGAAGCCTCTGAAGCCCTCCTAAGTTTTTTGAGGCGGCAAGAGCCGTCGCCCCTTCAGGGCCTAGACTATTGAACGAAAGATGAAGCTTCTGAAGTCCTCTTAAGTTTTTTGAAACAGCAAGGGCCCTTGCCCCTTCAGCGCCAATGCTGTTGGATATAAGTTGAAGTTCCTGAAGCCCTCCCAAGTTTTCTGAAGCGGCAAGGGCCATTGTCCCCTCGTCACCTATGCGGTTATCCGAAAGATGAAGTTCCTGAAGCCCTCCCAAGTTTTCTGAAGCGGCAAGAGCCCTCGCCCCTTCAGGCCCTAGGCTATTATGATAAAGATAAAGCTTCTGAAGTCTTCTTAAGTTTTCTGAGACTGCAAGGGCCGTTGCCCCTTTAGGGCCTATGTTGTTAGACCAAAGTTTAAGCACCCAAAGCCCTCTTAAGTTTTCCGAGGCGGCAAGGGCTATTACCCCTTCATCGCCTATGCTGTTAATCGAAAGATTAAACTCAAGCACCCCTCCTAAGTTTTTCGAGGCGGCAAGAGCCCTCGCCCCTTTAGCGCCTATCTTGTTAGACATAAGATCAAGCTTCTGAAGTACTCTTAAATTTACCGATTTGGCAAGGGCTATTACCCCTTCATCGCCTATGGTGTTAGCCGAAAGTTCAAGCTCTTTAAGCTCTCCAAAGTTTTCCGAGCGGGCCAGAAACGTTGCCCCTTCATCGCCAATTTCATTATTCGAAAGAACAAGCTTTTTAAGTCCTCTTAACTTTTCCGAGGCGGCAAGGACCCCTGCTCCTTTATCTCTTATATAATTACACGAAAGATTAAGCTCCTGAAGCCCTCCTAAGTTTTTTGAGGCGGCAAGGGCTCCTGCCTCTTCAATGGCTAAACTAAGCTGAATTAGAGATAAACCTTCAAGGTTGGGTAAGAATTTGATCAGTTGAATAGGATTTTCTATTGAAAAGCCTTCTAAATCAAGGTGGTGGATCTCATTTCCTCTTCTAGAAATCAAACTAATTAATTGATTTGGATTTAAACCCAATTGACTCGGCTTTTTCCAAGTATTGATTCGATGGATAAGTTCGTCTTCAGAACCTTTTTGAAATCTCTTTGATACACGACGAACTTCCTTTAAATCACCTAGGGACAGAATATTTCTCAAGGTGTCGTCGGGCAAATCGGACAGGGTTGGAGGTGAAGGCGCTCCATCTGCGCGTCGATAAAAGCCTAATCTTGAGAGAAATAGGTAATAGTCGTTTGCACTTACTATTCGAATTTTTTGGACTTTTTCTTCTGTATTAGTAAAGCGAATCGGCACATGTTGCTGCCAAGCTCGCCGACATAGCTCTTCAATTGTAGTCTTATCTTGCTGCGATTGCTCTGGAGCAGGTACAACCTCGTACAGGTTTAAAGAATGGTTGTAACTAATATTGTAAATTGGCTGGGACATATAATTAATTATAAAAAAGATCGAAGATGTGACAGCTTGTGTAAATCCATTATTAAAAAATAAATTATCAATCGCTTCGGGAGAGAGCATGGATCTCGGGAAGAGGAGCCCTTGCAGTTCGAGCTTTTTGCAGATGCTACTAGCCTATTCCGTGATTCATTGCCTATATGCTAAGAATTATAAGCCATTTCTAGGTTGTAGATGTCCGGAAGCATATTTGTGTAATACGCTTGCAATAAGGGTCTGGTAGGGAAGGCCTTCATAGGCTGCTATTTGTTTTATATTCGCAACATCATGGCTTGATAATCGAATATTGATGCGAACATCTTTTTTGAGACTTTTAGTTGCAGTTTTTTGAGCTATTTCCTTTTCATTTTTGACATTTTTTACTGTTTTCCATTCCCCTTGTTCGAAGGAATCGAGGAGTTCTTTTTCTTCGAGATCAAGTTTTTTATTTATTGTTTTCATTTTTCTCCTCCTCTAAATATTTTTGTTTTGCCTTGCGGCTAGGAATAATCGTAATTAATACAATATCGCCATTTTCCTTTTTTAAGGATGGAACCAGGTACACGTATTCTTTAATATAAATAACGTATATTTTTTGCTGTTTATTCTTCCTTAAGTTTCAAATTTTTATCTGGGGAGAAAGTAAAAATTCCAATAGTTGGTAGATGAAAAAATTTAGCCTAATGTGTGCCTTTTGTCAACAAATTCGATGAGATAATGCACTAATCGACTGTTTCTATTACAAATCTATATTAATTCGGGGGCGATCTCGTCAAAGTAAAGGATGCCTTCTAGGGAGAGCCTGGGTCCTGGGAGAAGGAGACCTTGTTGTTCGAGCTTTTTTAGGGTGTTTAGGGTGTGAGGGGGGAGGGAGTAGCGGGAGAGGTCGACGCCGTCGAGCCAACGGAGGTTGAGGACAAAGAGCTCGAGGAGGCGTTCTTCTTCAGAGAGGGGATCGGTGAAAGAGATGGGTTTTTGGTTTTGTTCGAGAGCTTGGATCCACTTATCGAGGTGGGGATGATTTTGGGACCGAATGTTGTTGAGGAAGCTAAAGCTGGAGGGACCGATTCCTAGGAAGGGGCGCCCAAGCCAGTAGCCTGAATTATGGATGGCGCGAAAGGCGGGCTTTGCAAAAGCTGAGATTTCGTAGTGTTCAAAACCCTTTTCGAGGAGTTTCTCGCGGACGAGGAGGAATTGTTGTCGGCTCTCTTCGGGCGGGGGGCGTTTTTTTTCGAGGGCTATCCGCTGCTTATAGAATGGGGTATGGGGCTCGATCGTGAGATTGTAGAGAGAGAGGTGGGTGAAGGGGAGTTTGAGGAGATTGTCGAGGCTTCTTTCTAAACTATTGAGCGACTGTCCAGGGACATCATACATAAGGTCTACCGAGACATTTTCAAAACCGACGTCGGCTAGAATATAGAGAAGTTTTTCAGTTGTGGAGGGAAGATGTTCGCGGCCAAGGAGGAGAAGTTCTTCTTCTTGTAAACTTTGGACGCCGACACTGCATCGGTTGATCCCAGCCTTTTTAAAGGCGATCAGTTTCTTTTTAGTGATCCCTTCCGGATTGATTTCGAGAGTGACCTCTTGCGGAGAAGAATAGAGGATTTCGGCCACCCATTCGGGGGGCATAAGAGAGGGGGTTCCCCCTCCAAAATAAACGGTCAGGGGATTTTCAAACTGGTAGAGGGAGAGTTCTTTTAAAATGCCCTTAAGCCATAGTTTTTCACTTTCTTCGCGCGATGGAAGAACAAAAAAATGGCAATAGGGGCACTTTTTTTTGCAAAAAGGGTAGTGGATGTAGAGGCTTTTCTCACCACTCATCGGCATCGGGGTCAATAATTCCCCCCCGGCGCCAGCGGTTCCGATCAGAGAAGTAGGATTCTTCATCCTCATCTTCCTTCTCTTCTTCCTCTTCCTCTCCGTCTTCTTCACCCTCTTCCTCGGCATCTTCGTCTCGATCGCTAGCAGTCGATTCAAAGCCGATGGAACTTTCGGTGTCGAATTGGCTTTCGGCACCGCCTATAGATTCCCCCATATCGATATCGGGGATGGATGGCATGTCCGTAAAGGAGCGGTTTTGGGCTTTTTTGGGAGTTGTGTACTCTTCGATATCGCCACTTTCTCGGAGGAACTGCAGACGCTCTTTTTCCTCTTCGATTTTTTGGCGGATCTGGACAATCTCTTCTTTATGTTTGACGATATCTTTTTTAGGGACGAGACCGAGCTTGAGCCACTGTTCTAAATCACCAAGTTCGCTCTCTAATTTTTTGAGCCGTTCACTTTTAACGTGCTTCATCATTAAATCCCTTAAACCTTCAAGTCGCTATTAAAAATAACGCGACGATTTTTCTCCCTTTGCTTCTTTCTTGTCAATGAAACTGCCATAAAAGCAGATTCAAAAGCCAAAAAAAGAAGATATGGAATCCACTTTCCCTGACCGAATCCATAGCTATGGAGACCGACACCAAGAAGATAATTCACTCCATACCAGGTAAAGGTGATCACAATCAACCCTCCAATGGCACCCATAGCAAGACCAAAAGATCCGATCAAGCGATAACGGTAAAGGTGGACAACGATAAGGTAAAAGAGAGAAGAGATAAAGGCCCAAGATTCCTTAGGGTCCCAATCCCAAAATCTGCCCCAACTAACATGGGCCCAAACACCGCCCAATAAAGTGCCCGCTATTAAGAGGATAACACCTGCGTTTAAGAGGGCTGGCAATGGTCGAAAAAAAATTTCTCCCTCTTTTTTAAAAAGACAAAAATGGGCAAGGAGTCCGGCAAGGATAAAAAGGGCGTAACTCCCCACGACCATCAAGACATGAGTCGTCAACCAAAAATTAGAATTTAAGACAGGAGGGGGGAGGGAAAGGGGGACTTTTCCAACAAAAAGGAAGATCATGGCCCCCAAAAGAGAGGCAGGTCTTGTCAACGATACCCCCCGATAGATCAGGGGAAGGGTAGCAGCTACCCAGCCGACCCATAAATAGGTCTCTGCCATTGTGGTAACAGGAGGTCTTTGCAAAATAATGACCCGCATTAATAGGTTGCCTGTCAACAGCAAATAGGGGGCAAAATAAAAGCGAGGAAAGAAGAAGGCTAAAAGAAATCCGCCGAAAAGAATCCAACTCCAAGGAAAATCTTCGTAGAACTGTTCCATTTTTAGCTCAAATTGCGTTGGCAATCTAAAGCTTGTTCCAGAGGTTAGATTAAGCTTTTTCCCGCCAATTTCCTCGTAGGCGTTCCAATAGGCCTCTTCGACATTTCCCCCATTTCGGGAAACCACTCTTAATCTTTGATAAGCTTTATCGCTAAAAAGGGTAAAATTTGTCCCACTTTCCAAAGCTTCGAGGCCATACCATCTTTCGGGCTGAAACTTGGAGGGTAAACATTTGGCCTGATCCCGCTTGGGTATCACCCTTCCCTCTTCAAGTGAGGGGAGGGAAAATGCAAGTAAAAGGGCCAGGATAAAAGACATAGGTCGTATTTAACCTGATCTCCATTTTTGACTCACATCAAAAACGAGGGATAGGTAGCAGTTCTCTTACTAAGGGGGCTAATTCCTGATTTTTAAGAACCAGCCACTCTCTTTCTTTGGCCTGGAAAGCTCCCACGAACATACAGTTTTTATAGAACATCCAAGGGCAGGGCTGTAAAGCCAGTTTCTTTAAACCTTGTTGGCAGGGAAAAAAGTTATAATAATCACCCTCTCTAGTTTTGAAAAAAATGAAAGGAATTCCATCGGTCCGCAATCCTTTGACGATGAGAGAATTAACCCTTCTGAAGAGATTATCGTTAGGTTTGTGAAGCTCGGTCTGCAAAAGAAGGTGCATCACGGGGATTTTTGCGAAATCCTCTTTTGAAAGACCCAAAACTTTGATGGCTCCGATTCTGTTTTGAAGGGCTGTAGATTCCACCATTTGCCTACGGATTTCTGAAACGGAAGAGAAGACCAAGGGCAAAGCTACAACCGTCACCGCCATTAAAACAAGGATAGCAAGGGTGGCAATCTTCGAAACAATCCTTACCAAAGGATGTTTTTGAGAAAGGACAATATCAAAAATTCTCCCAAACCAAAGCTTTACGGCGTTGTTGAAAAACTCCTAAATTGAAGGTGGCCTCCCCCTTACTTCAGATTTTTCAATTTAAATCTTTCCTCTTCGCGGCATTCCTTGTTTGGTT
>JAGVKY010000027.1 GCA_020050175.1 Parachlamydiales bacterium | reverse complement strand
CGAAACAGGTATCGAGCGGCTGCTTCGACTTAACAAATTTTATCTTCCTTGAGAAGCTGTGGCGAGCGCAGCGAGCCATAGCTTTTTAAGGACGTACGAAATAAGAAGAGAGGGGGCTTCTCCAAAGGAGGCTCCTGATATATTTGAACAAATCAAGCAGCGGGGTGGTAAACCTAAAGCCGACGGTGGCGATCAAGGCAAAAAATAACGGGATCATCTAAAGAAAACCATGATGAGATTTGCTCTTCTTGCAACGATCTGAGGGGGATGGGATCTTCGGTGAGCTATTTCGTGATCTTTTAGATATTCCGCACATCTAAGATCAAAAGATGTAGCCAACGATTGCTGTAAGAGCTTTGTGTGTTGTGATACAGGCGGGAGGTTTCTTTGGACGTTTGAAGCTGCCATATATCTACCTTTTGGTAACATTAAAGCATGTTACAAAAGATCAAAGTCAAGACGCGTGGTAAGTTCGAACATTTTAAAGGAGAGAGCCTTCTCCATTTGGATCAACCATACCAAGAGGAAAATGAGAAAGAGATCCAACTCTTTTTTCCAAAAGATGAGGGTGCAGTTCTCCGTGCCAGTGAAAAACCTTTTACCCATCTAAAATTGGGTGTACCTATAGAAATTGGACAAAAAGAGGAAAAGCATGAATTGACTATAGAACTTGTTGAAGGTTCTGGAGACTTTTCTCTGCACCTCCTGCTTGGCCCGCCAATGGAGGGGAACTATTGGATCCTTGCCTTAAAAGCACTCCGACGTTCCGACCAAGTGACACTTAGGTTTAAATGGTCCCCCTTACCTTTCTGCTGCTGACCCTTCTTTATCCGTCAACTTGTCGAGATGAGAAGGAATTACGTCTCCATCCTTCGACTAGGTCACCTTATTACTTGGTGATTTTTGTGGATGCTCGCCATCTCAATTACCAGGGTGGACGCTCTTTCTTTACATCCCTTGCAAAGCACCCGTCCGATTGGTCAAAAAATGGGGATGTAGGTCATGTGTGGATTGCCCTTTTTGGCCAGGGAAAAAAGATTATAGGGGGACAGACGGGAGAAAGAGAGGGGTTGACTTACACCCAAGGGGTTTTAAAAGGTCTGATAAAAGACAATCCTATCTCGCTTTTGCAAAAGACCCGTTATGATGGGATGTTCGAAAAAGGGTCGGGGGGCCACTCCCCCACCTTTGCTGCTAAATTTAATCTAACAGCGGAACAGTTCCAATCAGCTCTCCGTTACATCCAAACATACGACTTTAAGAGATATAAGTTGACATCGCGGCAATGCACTACTTTTGCCACAGGTGTAGCCGCTGCTTGCGGAATTTGTTTAGAAGAAACGATCGATCTTTATTTTCCCCCTTTTTTTAAAATTGGAGGTGAGATTTATCCTCTTTGGAAAGACTCGAGTTTTGCAAAAGTGAAAATGGCCACTCCTGATCGTCTCGAACTCTCTCTCAAAGAAAAAGTTTTAGCTGGAGAGGCTGAATATGCTGTTGATTTCCATCCCGCTAAGGATATTGCCACCTTGTCAAAGGAGGCCCTTGAAACAGTCTCAAGGGCACCCGAAAGAATTATCCGTTGGTGGAAAACGATGGACTATTAACAGCAACACCCATGGCATGAAGGCCATTATCTACATAGAGAGTAATCCCTGTAATCGCAGAGGCTGCTGAAGAAACGAGAAAAGCTGCTGCCTCACCTACTTCTTCTGCCTCAAGATCTTTAGCAAGAGGTGCATTAGCTTTAGAGTATTCGATCATCTGATCGATAAAACCAATGGCTCTTGCAGCTCGGCTTCTTAGAGGGCCAGCCGATAAAGTATTCACCCTAATGCCCCATTTTCTTCCTGCTTCAAATGCTAGAAGGCGTGTGTCGCTCTCCAAAGAAGCTTTGGCGCTGCTAAGGCCCCCACCATAACCTGGAACAGCCCTTTCAGAGGCGATATAGGTAAGACTAAGAGTGCTTCCACCTTTTACCATCAAAGGACCCATATGTTGTAAGAGACTAACAAAGGAATAGCTCGAAGCGCTATTGGCTGCTAAATAGCCCTGCCTAGATGTCTCAAGGAGTGGTTTCGAGGCTTCTGGGCCATTAGCAAGAGAATGGACAAAGATATCAATTGTACCGAGATCTTTTTTCAACTTCTCAGCAAGTTCAGAAATGGTGTAACCCTCGCAACCGGCATACCTTTTATTTTCTTTAATCTCTTGAGGAATATCTTCTGGCTTATCAAAGACTGCGTCGAGAGGATAAATCCCTTTAATTTCCAGCAGCGATCCGTCGGGTAGTTTCCTCGAATCATCGAATTTTCCAAGAGATAGACTTTGAGTAAAAATTTTAAGAACAGGGGGCCATGTGCCCACATAGATCTCGACGCCCTGAGCAGCTAAGGCTTTGGCAATCGCCCATCCGTACCCTTGGTCGTCGCCAATTCCAGCAATAAAGGCTTTTTTCTTCATCTTTCCTCCAGTCAATAGATTCAATAATACCTTAAATCCCCCCTTTTTTCAGCACCTTTGGCATCCAACATCTTCAATTTCTCTTTTGTAGCTCTGCAAACCTACCCCTTGTCATAGCTAAAGCTCCTTTCGAAAGCCTGATTTGTTGACAATATTGTTTAGATTCACCAAAATCGTTGCCAAGTGAAGGAAAAAATTTTAGTAAAAAAGCCTTCTCTTCCATATGAGGACAAAAATATGTTAAGTCTAAAAAATGTTAAGGCTGTGGCTCTTGTAGCAACGGCGATTGCTCTTCTTCCAACTGTAGGGATTGTTGCAGATGCTTTTCTTGGAAAAGCGACAGTTCAACAAGTTGGCAATAATGATATTTGGTCTGACGGCGAGAGTCTCCGTTGGGATCGTGCCGATAGAAAAGAATTTTAATCGAAGGCTCTTTTGAGAGCCTCTCTGATTCATCATGGAGTTGGATCATACATGTACATCCAGCTCCTTGATTCTTTTTCCTTTTCATTTCCCTCTCTGAGCATTTGCGTTTAATCCGATTAGATTGCAAATTTCGGTTTTAGATAGAGATATATGGAATTTATTTTTGGGTTTATCCTTCTTCTGATTGGAGCAGAGGCGCTTGTGAGAGGAGGAGCAGCTATCGCAAGGATGTTAGGAATTTCTCCCCTGATCATTGGGCTGACCATTGTAGGCTACGGAACCAGCAGTCCTGAGCTTGCAGTAAGTGCAATCGCCGCCTACCAGGGAGAAATGGGCCTAAGTTTAGGCAATATCATTGGCAGTAACATCTTCAACCTCTTAGTTATCTTAGGGGTTTTGGCAATGATTCGACCTTTTATGGTTCATTCACAGATTGTCACTTTTGATTTACCTGTCATGCTGGCAGTCACTATCATTGTTTTTCTTTTATGCTTTTTCCCTACAATTAGTTGGTGGTGGGCCTTTCCTCTACTTATGCTTCTGGCCGTATACACTTGGAAACTAGTTTTGCTGGCACAGGCAGGAAACGAAATCAAAATTCCTTTCAAGCTTTGGAAGGGAGTTTTTTCTCTTTTTGGAGTTGTTTTTGGTCTTTTTCTTTTGATCGAAGGATCTGATCGGATCATTGTTTCAACCACTGATCTGGCAAGAACTTATGGAATAAGCGAGTTCATTATCGGTGCAACAATTGTGGCTGCAGGAACATCTATCCCAGAATTGGCGACTTCTCTTGTTGCTTGTTACCGTAAGGAAAATGATTTGGCTCTTGGAAATGTCATCGGGAGCAATATCTATAACCTTTTGGCGATTCTTGGGATTTCTCTACTCGTCTCGAAGAATGGGATCGATGTTCCTACAGAAGCTTTGCATTTTGATCTCCCTGTCCTTCTTGGAGTCACTCTGCTTGTTTATCCGGTCCTACTTCGAAAAAGACGTATGTTGAAGCGCCCTCAGGGAATTATCCTTTTCCTCCTTTACTTCGTCTATATTGCTTTAAAGCTTTAATGCGTTAGTTTCAGCTATGAGGTGGCTGAGTTGTTGGTTAACTTTGTCTATTTCTTCGACACTTGTCTTAATTTCTTGGGAAAAGGTTCGGACGCCATCTTGACTAGTGGAAACCGCTGTTATGATCTCTCCAGTGATTTTTTGGATATCGGAAGCTGCATGCGTGATAAGGTCGGCCAAACGACGAATTTCACGCGCTATGACAGAAAAGCTTTTGCCAAATTCTCCTGCTTTCTCAGCTTCAATTGAGGCGTTTAAGGAGAGAAGGTTGGTTT
>JAGVKY010000119.1 GCA_020050175.1 Parachlamydiales bacterium | reverse complement strand
CTTTTAGTGTGACCTTTGAAGAGGTGGGGGCAGCCAAACATTCTGCTGCCTGGGCTCTCCTCCAAGATCTTTTGCAATTAAAAAATAGGCGATTTGGCCATGAAGAGGTTCTCTCCTTTTTTTCAGCTGATACAGTAAAAAAGGCCCTTAACTTATCTAAAGATGATCTTACCAGCCTTGAAACGATGATCGAAGAAGGGGCAATTTTTTGGGGATGGAATAAAGAGGAAAGAAAAGACGAAAGAGATTTTCTCTCACCTAAAGGGACTTGGAAAGAGGGTTTTGAAAGACTGGCAAATAAAATCCTAAGCTTTCAAACCAACGAAATCCCGCTCAAAGATCCTCTTCCCCTTAATTTCACCGAAATCGCCGGTTTGTGGATGGGCCGCCTGGAAACGCTTTATCGCTCTCTTTCCCCTACCTCTAGCTCCGAACAGAGAACGGTCAAAGAGTGGTCCCTTTTTGTGGGCGAACTGATTGACCTCTATTTAGGGAAGGAGGGGACTCTTTTTGATGAAGTTTTAACCTCTTTGGCTTTTGATAGTGATGAGAAAATCCCTTTTTCCCTTTTTTACACTCTCTTTGAAAGAGGGGTTGAAAAACTCCAAGCCACTCCCGGAGGTTCAGAATGGGACTCCATTCTTTTTACCTCTTTAGGACCCATGCGGGCTGTCCCTAAAAGGGTCATTTGGTTGTTAGGAATGGAAGAAGAAAATTTTCCTTCGAAGGAGCCTGACTTGTTTGGGGATCTTTCTATCGATCACAGAGACAGGATTTCTCCCCGCGACCAGGACCGTTATGCCTTTCTAGAGACGATCCTCTCTTCTAGAGAAAGGCTCATCATGAGCTATGTCACTCCTCTTTTACTTCCCCCAAGCGAGGGGGAGGCATCTCCCGTCCTTCAAGCTTTGATCTCCATCCTCGATTCCCACTACCTGATTGAAGGGAGTTCTTTTTCTCAAAAAGGAGTTTTTATCCATCCCCGTTCTCGATTTGACAGATTGTCTTCTAAAAGCGATTACGAAATCTTATACCCTGTTAAAAGGAACTCTCTTCCTAGAAAAGAGGTTCCTCCCCCTCCCAACGAGATCACGATCAAAGATCTTCTCGTTTTCGCAAAAGATCCTGCATTCTCTTTTTACCGAGCCCATTTTGATACCTCTCTTCCCTGGTTCCAATCCAAGCTACCTCCGGTAGAACCTTTTAGCCTGACTAAAAATCTTGAAAGGGAGCTTGCGAGAAGAATGCCCCCTGCTCTTTCCGTTTCTTTCGAAGGAAAAGCCTACAAAGAGGGGAGGGATCTTCAATTAGAAAGGGAAGAAAAGCTAAGCGCTCTTAACCCTTTTCGAGTCTATTTTGATGGCGACTGTCAAAGAGCTTTACAAGACGAAAAAGGAAACTGGATTTTACCTGCTTTACGTTTAGAGAATGTAATGATCACCGGCTCTCTTGGGCCTTTATGCCTTGAGGGACTTTTGGTCGATGGGTCTGAAGATGAGGCCTACCCTCTTCTCCTCCTTTCTCAACTTCTCCCTTTTAGGGTGCCCCCTATTGTTCATCTTCTTGAATCGGGGAAGACGGTTAAAAAAGAGATCTCCGATCCCCAAGCACTTCTGAAGGAATTGATTCGCAATTTTTTAGAGATTCGACTCAAACCTCTCCCTTTAGCGAAAGAGAAGGAGAGTCGCTATAGCGACTTAATTCCGGAGGTCTGGGTATGAAACGTTTTGATGTCCTAGATCCCAAGACAAAGATTACAGGGGCGCTTCTTCTTGAAGCTTCAGCTGGCACAGGAAAAACCTTCACTCTTCAACACCTTTTTGTCCGCCATCTTTTGGAGGGTTATTCCCCTCAAGAGATCGTTGTGATTACTTTCACCCGTGCGGCCACACGAGAACTTAAGAATAGACTTAGAAAAGGGGTAAAAGAGGCTGCTGTTGAAAATGAAATTCTTCAAAAAGCTCTTCTCGATATCGACCTGACCCCGATACGGACCATCCATGGATTTCTTGGCGAAGTACTGCACCGTTTTGCTTGGGAAGGAAAGAGGCCACTCGCCGATGAAACCTTCGGGGGATTGCCTGTCTTAGAGGAAAAAGTTCTCGCCATCAGGGACTACCTTCGAGCCCCTCTTTCAAAGAAAAATCATCTTCCTTATGCCGAAGAGCTCCTTTTTTCGATCAAAGACTTTGAATTGCAAGTGGCCAAGAAAATGGGCCCCTCCCTCAAGATGGCTCCAATCGATCTGCAAACTCCGTTAGAAAAACTTGCAGCTCTCCCTTGGAGCCGCGATCTCTTACTAGACATCATTAAACCCTTTAAGAAAGGGAGAAAAGGGGATGGCATCGACTGGCTCGAAGCACTCGCCGACGTGCTAGAAAAAAAAGGAGAACTCAATGCTCTTCTCGCCTGCGGCTCTCCCTTAGATGGCGTACTAAAAGAAGATAATCGACGAAAAAAAATCCCTGGCGATCTCCTTTGGAACGAAGAGATCTTTGAAGTGATTAGGGATAGTCTCATTCCTCTTTCGGATCGTATGACAGACAAGGAGTGGATCATCCAACATTATGCTGAAGCGATTTACCCTTTCTACAGAGAAAGAGCCAAAGAACTTGGCCCTGACGAACTTTTAATTGCCGCAGGGGAATTGGTTGAGAAAAAAGAGTTTGTTGAGGCTTTGCGGAAAGCCTACAAAGTTGTGCTCGTTGACGAATTCCAAGATACCGACCCGATCCAGTGGAAAATTCTCTCGAAGGCTTTTCTAGATCCCTCTTGGAAAGGGAGTTTGACCCTTGTAGGCGACCCTAAGCAGGCCATCTACCGCTTTAGAAACGCCGATCTTTACACCTACTATGAAGCTAAAAAAGCTATTGGGGAAGAGAGATGCTTTCATCTCACCCATAATTACAGATCCCATCCTGCTTTGATTGGAGTGCTTAACCATCTTTTTTCTGCAGCTCCTCTGCTTCGTCTTCCAGCCCTTCAAGAAATTCATGCTTATCAAGCTGTTGAAGCAGGTGTCGAAGCCTATCCCCTTGAAGGAGCTCCTCTTGTGTTAATCGATGCAGAATCGGAAGAGCTCCTTTTTCAATGCGTCGCTTCTGAAATCCAAAAGCATCGAAAAGAATCGATCGCTCTTCTTGTTAAAGATCGTTATCAAGGAGAGCGTCTTAAAACAGTTTTGCAAGAGTTAAACATCACCCCTCGCCTCTACCGCACTCCCAGTTGGGAAGATGAAACTCTTTTAGAAGCCCTCAAAACTCTTTTCCATGCATTAGAAGAGCCTGATTCGCGCGAAAAGATCATCCATCTTTTTTCTTCCCCTTTTTTCAATGAATTTCTTTTTCAAAGAGGTGAAAATGAAATCGCTCAAGCAATGCATTCTTTCCAAAAGCTACAAAATCTTTATCTTAAACAAGGGGCGCCTGCTCTTTTTGAAGCCCTCCTTCCTCTTGGATTTGGAGGAAAATCTTTGGGCGAATGGATCTTAGAGCAAGAAGAGGGAAGATATCTTTTTGAAAGGCTTCAGCGGCTCTTTGTCGATCTTGAGACAGAAATTCCTTCCCACCGCTTCCACGATGTATATTCATGGTTTGAGAGGCTCCATATCGGCCTTACCTCACAAGAGGCAGATGAAAAATCGATCCTGTCTGAAGAGATTGCTCCCCTTATCCTAACGATTCACGTCAGTAAAGGGCTCGAATTTGATATTGTCTTTGCCATAGGTGTTGTGGCCTCCACAACCATCAAAGATCAGGAAGAAGAAGCCGAATCTTTCCGGCAGCTCTATGTCGCTCTTACACGAGCAAAGAAAAAACTCTATCTTCCCCTCAATAGAACAAAAGAACGGGGCACCTCTTCCCTCGATCTTTTTATGAGTGAAGTGGGAGGTAAAGAGAGATTTGTCGAAAGAATGGTGGGCTATCCTGGGGTCGAGAAAATCGTTGCCCTTCCAACAGAAAGGCCTTTCTTGGAAGAATCGACCGACATTCTGCCGCCACCCCCACCGCCAGAGTGGAATCTCCCCTCTTCTGCTCCACCCTTGCTCTCATTCTCCTCTATCCGTGAGAAGGAATACCATGTCAGGACTCTAGCCAATCCTGGCGGGAGTGACTTTGGAACGGCATTGCATGATTGGCTGGCTGAGATGCCATTAGATCTCATTCGTAGAGTGCAATCACCCGAAGAATTGGAAGAACCTGAAGCAGGGATGGGAGATCTTGCCTTTCGCGCGTTTAAAACACCTCTTGTGACTCCTTGGGGAACTTTTTGCTTACAAGATGTGGATGAAAGAAAGATGATACGAGAAGGCGAGTTTCTCTTTATCGATGAAGAGCGAGGAGTTTTTACTGGGTTTATCGATGTCGCCTTTGAACATTTGGGCAAACTTTTTCTGATCG
>JAGVKY010000121.1 GCA_020050175.1 Parachlamydiales bacterium | reverse complement strand
AGAGCAAAAGGCAGCAGCCGAACACGCCGCAGAACAAGCACGTCTTCAAGCAGAGCAAAAGGCAGCAGCCGAACAAGCAGCCGAACAAGCACGTCTTCAAGCAGAGCAAAAGGCAGCAGCCGAACAAGCCGCAGAGCAAGCACGTCTTCAAGCAGTGCAAAAGGCAGCAGCCGAACACGCCGCAGAACAAGCACGTCTTCAAGCAGAGCAAAATGCAGCAGAGCGTTCAGCTGAACTAGCACGCATCGCAGCACAACAAGCAGCAGCACAACCAAAACTCCCAGATCGCCCGCAAAAACCAGTCAGACAGATCGGTCTAAACTACTCTGCTTTCTCAGTGACTCCAACAGATGCAAACGGAATTCCAGTTTTGCCAGGGGTTAAGCAAGAGGAAACGCCTGATATTAAACAGTTAAGGATCTCAGCAGTAGCTGCAAATGAAAAACTTCTCGCTTCTAAAAATAAAGTTGATGAATTGAAGCAAATTCAGGATCCCGCTGCTCTTCAAGGTGCACAGGATGAATTTAGCAGAAATATGATAGTTTCGATTGATGCTGCTAAGCAGCTTATCTCGGCTATTTTTGCCACGGTTGATTAATAGCTGCGAATTGAATAAAAAGCCCTTATTTGCAAAAAAGGGGGGGCCAAGGAAGGTTTTCTCCCTTGGCCTTTTTTTTGAAGAGGTACTCAAAATTCATCGAATTCACTATGCTCCGATGTTCGTAATAGTCCTTAACCAAAAGGAAATATAATAGCCCAAAATGTGCTAAATAATATTTACATTTCACTAGTGCTAAAAGGGAAATAAATGCAGTGAATAAATTTTTTAATTAAAAAAGTAATGTGCATTATTTTCCCAATAATCTATACTTTTGTTCGGCTTGTTTATTAAAAAGGATAATTTTAAGTGTTAACTGTTTTTCAAAATGTCAGGAATGCAGCAGCGAATCTAATTTCGCAGCTTTCATCAATTAGCTTCAAAACTGTCAAATTTGACGGAGCAACTGCAAAAACTGCAGCGATTGCTGTCGCTCGGTTTGTTGGAGCGCCTATTCTTTGGGCTGCTCAAAAATTATTCCCAGGAAGAGTTGCTCCTATTTCAGGCAATGTAGCTCTCGGAGTCACTGCTGGATACGTTGGCGTTGCTCTTCTTATCGCTTTCTTTGCTTTCAAACCAAAGCCAAAGGCGCCTCAGCCAGATGATGCTGCTGCAAAGGCCGCTGCTGCTGCTGCTGCTGCTCAACCTGAGCAACCAGCTGATGACGCCGCTGCTGCTGCCGCTGCCGCCGCTGCTGCTGCCGCTGCCGCTGCTGCTGCTCAACCTGAGCAACCAGCTGATGACGCTGCTGCTGCTCAACCTGAGCAACCAGCTGATGACGCCGCTGCTGCTGCTCAACCTGAGCAACCAGCTGATGACGCTGCTGCTGCTCAACCTGAGCAACCAGCTGATGACGCCGCTGCTGCTGCCGCTGCCGCTGCTGCTGCTGCTGAACAAGCTGCTGAACAGGCACGCGTACAAGCTGAACCACAAGCTGCTGCAGACCATGCTGCTGAGCTAGCAAGAGTTCAAGCTGAAGCACAAGCTGCTGCAGACTTAGCCGCTGAGCTAGCAAGAGTTCAAGCTGAACCACAAGCTGCTGCAGACCATGCTGCTGAGCACCTACCAGCTCAACCTGAGCCAGCTCAAGCTGAGCAAGCTGCTCCTATGCCTCCTGTTGGTCATGATGGCCATGCTGACGATGTTGTTGGCGAACCTGCTGCGCAATAATTCGTATAGAGAATTTTCTCTTATAAGGAGGCCTTTTTTAGGTCTCCTTTTTTTTGACCTGAATTAAAAAATTATTTAGTACTTTTGAAAAAAGAATCAGTTTATGACTAATTCTAATTCGAAAAGAACTAGACTAACGGTTGAACTTTTTGTTGGATAAAAAGAAAATATGAAAGTGCAGTTCAAGTTTTTAAAAATAATATTCATCAAAAAATAGTAAGTAATTTATTATTTTTACTTATTAATAAAATTTTACAAAGATCAAAACATGTCCTATTTACGAATCGCATCTGATTGGGTGAAGAATACGATAAGTCCTCTTCTCCAAAGCCTTAATTTTAAGGGGATCAAATTGGATGGTGCTAGCGCAAAAGCTGCAACTGTCGCCTTCGGTAGATTCGTTGGAGCCCCGGGAATTTGGGTAGCCCAGCAATTTGCTGCTAAGGTTAAGCCAGTGACTCCGCAGATGGCGATTGCAAGTGCTGTGATATGGAGTGTTGCGATCTTGGCCACGGCCTTCTTTGCCTTTAGACCAAAAGCTAAACTTCCGACACAACCTCAACCTGATGATGAACAGGCGAAGGCTCTAGCCGCTGCCGCCGTTGCCGCTAACAAAGCTGCCCATCCAGGTAAACCTGATCTTAAAGAGGACAAACAAGCAGATGCGCAAGTTCTTCAAGAGGCAGAACAGCAAGAAAAAAGGGTTGTACAAGCTGCTGCGGATTTAGCGGCAGAGCAAGCAAGAGCTGAGGCAGAAGTAAAAGCTGCTGCAGATTTAGCGGCAGAGAAAGCAAGAGCTGAGGCAGAAGTAAAAGCTGCTGCAGATTTAGCGGCAGAGAAAGCAAGAATTGAGGCAGAAGTAAAAGCTGCTGCAGATTTAGCGGCAGAGAAAGCAAGAGCTGAGGCTGATGCTGAATTATTAGCCGAACTAGAACGTCAAGTCGTCATCCATGGAGGCCCTAAGGGGCGTGTTGATTCTGATGATGATCTTGTTCCAAACCCTTAAGAAACGTCGTCATAGGCCCTCTCCCCCTCCCCCAGAAGTTATTGAGGCGATCAGGCAAGCCCATCATCCGACCACAAACTCTAGGTCCAGAAGGGTGGCAATGATGATGCGCTGCCTAAAGATTATTCTCCTTGAGGATTTGTTTATGAAGGGAGACCTTATGGTCTCCCTTTTTTTATGGCTGGAGCGATTTTCGGAAAAAATCTCGATCTTGGATGAAGGATTTTTGCGGGAGGGGAGTTGATCCAAAGAGGATGTTCTGGATCATCTGGATAAAACCCCAAGTTTCATTATCTTTGTTTTTAAAAAAGATCACATGCTTATGGAAGTGGGGGACAGTGATGCCCACTTTCCCATTTTTATAGAGGGCATGGGCGACCTGATACCCTAATGTTTTAAAATGGTTAAAGAGGTGGCGAGAAATAGTTTCAATTTCTAACGCTTCTTCATCGGTCAGTGCAAGATAATCGGTCCGGCAGATTTTAGGGACGATCAGAAAATGGGGAGCTGGTTTCTCCGAAGGGAGAACAGATGTCGGATAGAGGACGCGGACAGTTTTTCCTTCCAAAACAGTTTGTTTTTCAAGGATCTCTTGTTGGCAAAAGGGGCTATTTTTTGAACCTTCATCAGAGAGAGAAGGTAACTCAACAAAGTTGGCCCGTAACTCTGCTGCTCCCTTTTCTAAGCCTTCCTCTGAAGTGCAATCGGGACCCCAAATGACTGCTTTTAGAGCCGAAAATTGTTGCAGCAACGCCGAACGATGATCAGAGAACGGAATTAAATTTAGCCTAAAAGGTTTTGCCTCTTGCAATTCTTCTTTTTGCCAGACATGGACCGAGCCAAGATTTAGCTTTTTGTAGGCAGAAATGACTTTTCTAGAAAGGAGGATCACATTTTCGTCATCTTGTTGATCCATAGTCTCGTAGGAAGCAGGAAGCACAATCTCCGTGCTTTTTGGGAGAAGGGGGCACAAAGGCATTTCAAGAGTCGCAGACCCTTGTTCAGTCAAAGTAATGGAGAGGAGAAGAAGTAAAATCATAAGGTGTGAGTGGCAAGAACTTTGCCTAATTTTCTAGTTTCTCCTAAAAGCTCTGTCAAGTTGTAGTAAAAAACAAAATAGGCTTCAAGGTCTTTTAGACTAAACGATCTTGTAACACGTGTTTCTCGGAAGCGGGCCATCTCTTCTTTTAACTTTTCTAAAGTTTTAGCTGGCTCTTCAATCGGCGTTTCTCTTTTACCCAAATTTTCGAAAGCATTTCTTAGGGTTAAAAGGGCTTCATTTGTAGTTTTCGAGAGAGGATCATCTAATAAAAGATGGAGCTCTCTTTTAGATAGTTGAAGGGAGGAGGCGAGGAGTTCTAAAATTCTTTTTTCCCCAAGATGCAAGAGTTCCCAGCCCTCTTTTGCCTCTTCATCCCGAATCCATTCTGCGTGCACTTCTTTAACAAGCTGCTCATCTTCAGTCAAAAGTTCTCTTGCCTTTTGCAAAGAGGTCTCTTCTTCGAAAGAGATTGAGCTCTCTTTCGATGCTGGAAGCAAGGGGATAAGGAGAGAAGAAAAGGTTAAAAAAAGTTCCCTTTGGTTTTTTTGCAGCTTTTTGACAGTCTCGGAAGGAAAAATAAAATGGGAAACAAATAAGCCCACGATAAGTCCTAAGCAAGAATCGCCAAAGCGATACATCGCAAATACCCAAGGGGATGTTGTGGGATTCATGCTCCAAAGGATCATGATAACAGCGCAGGAAAGGGAGGCGATTTTGGTACTTTTTTGTAATTTCAATCCACCCATTACGACGACAGTGATAAAAAGACTTAAACCTAAATGGACGGGAGTAGAGCCAAGCCAATGAGTTGCCGAAGCTCCGAGTAAAGAACCAATCAAGAGACCTAAAAATCTTTTAGTTCCCTCAAGGTAACCAGCTCCGAGACTTGATTGAAGGATAATAATAGCCGAAATCACACACCATAGGCCGCTGACAGTCGTATCGGTACGACCCATCAGTCTTGTTATCCCGGCTTCAACAATCCAGGCAAGAGCAGCTCCAATCGCCGTTCTAAGGGCTATTTTGACTTGGAGCTGCTCGATAACATTTCTTGAGAGTGTCTTAAACAAGGATCAGAAAAATTGCCATCAAGATGAGACCCACTAGCGTGTAACAGGTGTTTACAAAAAAGACGGGAAGCGTGGTTTTTCCCCAGAGTAAACCAGAAATATGGGTCGTTAATACGAAACCAAGCCATGCCAAAAAGGCTATGACAACCGCATCAAGAACCGTTTGGCTTTGCGTTAAATAAAGGAAAATAGCAAGAACAAAGGCAATGATGAAGGCATTTACAAAAGAACCGATATACACTCCTATGCCACAATTTTGAACATCAGATTCTTTTATACAGGCCCCTTCCATCCACACTCTTCCGAACACTTTAGGTGAGTACCAAATCATGCTTAATACAAAATAGATGGCAGCAGCACCAAGAAGAGCCCAGAAATTCAAGTCACCAAACATATTTTTACTCCTTTAAAGACACCTATCTATCAAAAGCTTGAGATGAATGAAAGAGGAGATTAAAACCAATCGCAATTCATAACATTGCGATTGGTTTAAGCGTGGCTGCTCGTTAAGAGGTTGAGGCCTACGGCACCAACAATAATGAGAAAAATAAAAATCATTTTCATCATAGAGAAAGATTCTCCAAAAAAAGTGATGCCTAGAATCGTAATAAGGACAGTTCCCAGCCCTGACCAAACAGCATAAGCAATGCCTACTTCAATTTTTTTCAAGGTAACAGCTAGACAAAGAAAGCTAATAAAATAAAATAGAACCGCCATTAACCCAGGAAATATTTTGGAAGAAAGGGAGTAGGCTTTTAATGACATGGTTGCAGTGACTTCAAAAAGAATTGCTGTTAAAAGCCACCACCAAGAATTCATTTCATCACCCGCTGAGGGGGTTTTCTCATTTTAAAGAAAACTTTTCAACGGAAATATTCTTGAGAGCCTTTCCAGGTGTATTGAACTTTTTCCCCTTTTTCCATGTCGTAACGAACTTGGATCGATAGGTAAGGAAAAGGGTGGGAATTATCTTCATTTCGCCCTTCGTCTTGTTGGTAGATTTTGATAAAAATTTCTTCGTTATACCAGGGCGGAGTTCTCACATCCGTTTCTTTGTCCCAACGTTTAAAATGGAGATAAGAAGGGCGTTGTTCGTAGCGAGAATGTGATTTATAAAAATTTTCTATGATGGGGATAAGGTTTTCAGGCTCCCAGTTAGGAATGTAAAAAGCAACTTCGGCTCCCACCTGATGTTTGGAAGCCTGAGCCTTAGGATGAGAATAGAGGTAGGCTTGGTGCTTTGGGCAACGGTGGCCGCTTGTTACGATTACCTGATTTTTTGTTTTCTCCTGAAGGATGTTGAGGAGTTCAATCAGGATTGGCTGAACACCTTCCTCTCCATTTCTGACAGGAAGCCCATGTTCAAAATAGCCATCACAATCTCCCTGTAACTCACCATTGTGATTAGGCTTAGGAGGATGGCTTCTACGTCCTCGGCAACGAAAGTGCTCTTTTGTGATGGGGCGAAGATGGGGGGCCCCTGCTGTTTCCCAAGGATAAGAGGGGAGTTGTTGGGGGATCAAAAGGGGAGTGGGGTAGGCAATTTCCTCAGATTCTCTCTCGATAGGCTCTAGTTCAATTTCTGAAAAAGCGGAGAGGGCTTTTGTCAGGAAGAGAAAGATGGTAAAATTGTAAATGATGCATTTTCTCGACAACTACGACACTTTCCTTTTTGACCTCGATGGTCTTCTGATCAATACCGAAGAGACCCATTTTAAAGCCTATGAACGGACCTGTCAAAAAAGGGGGTATACCCTTCCCTGGACATTCCATGACTTTATTCAAATGGCCCACTACAGCTCAACAGCTGTTCGAGATTATGTCTATCAAACATTTCCAAAATTAAAGGAAGAGGCTCCCGACTGGCAGACAATTCATCAGGAAAAGACGGCAAATTTCCTCGCCCTTCTAGAAGAGGGGGCTGTCGACTTTATGCCTGGGGCCGCCCCTTTTTTAAAATGGGCATTGGATTCTGGCAAGTCAGTGGCCATTGTGACCAATTCTTTAAGATCGCTTGTCGATGCGATCACAGTCCATCTCCCTCTTTTAAAAGAGGTGCCTCTATGGCTTACAAGGGAGTGCTATGCGCAGTCGAAGCCTGCCCCTGACGGGTATCTCCTTGCTTACGAAAAAATTGGGAAAAGGGAAAGGACAATTGGGTTTGAAGATACACCTAGGGGGATTGAAGCTCTTCTTCAAACACCTATCCAAGCGGTGATCATTTCAACCTTCATCTATCCCGAGATCGAGAGATTCAAGGGGAAGGGAGTTGTCCATTACTCTTCTTTCGAAGAACTCCTCTGGATAGTGGACAGCGACAAGGAAAAGGCCTTGAGCGGGAGCTGCAGCGGCGCAGCGCTTCCGATCTCCTGAGGCGAAAATTTCAGGGATGCTCTCTACAGGAGCTTTTTCTTGCCCAATGGTAAGAAGCTGACCCACCATATTTCTTACCATTTTGTAGAGAAAGCCATCCCCTTCGAATTCGATCCGAATACCCCCCTCTTCCTCGACGACTTCGACTCTATAAAGAGTTTTTACTGGCTTATGTTTTGCTGATCCCCGGTCATTTTCATTAGCAAAAGGGGCAAAGTTATGTGTCCCGACAAAGAGCTTGGCCCCTTCTTTTAAAAGGTCGAGATCAACTTTTTTTCTGACGTATGTTCGATACCGGTAGAGGAAGGGAAGAACGGTTCCCCCTAGGGCAATATGGTAGTGATAAATTTTTTTTTGAGCGGAGAAGCGGGCATGGAAAGAATTAGGGACCTCTTGAAAGGCCAAAATCCGAATGTTGTAAGGCAAAATCGCATTAAGGGGGTAGAGCAACCGATCGGGATCAAAAATTTTTTCTGTCCTAAAATGGGCGCACTGACCTA
This sequence comes from Parachlamydiales bacterium, assembly GCA_020050175.1. Lineage (GTDB taxonomy): Bacteria > Chlamydiota > Chlamydiia > Chlamydiales > JAJFMK01 > JAGVKY01. The sequence goes on along the minus strand of JAGVKY010000121.1, from coordinate 13,805 downwards.
GAGCGTGAACTCCGCTGTCAGTTCTTCCCGACCCGACAAGGCGGATATCCTCTTTGAGCAAAAGGGAGAGTTTTTCTTGCAAAACCCCTTGAACCGAGAGCCCATTAGGTTGAACCTGCCACCCTACATAGGGTGTCCCATCATAGGAAATCTTTAAAAAGTAAGTTTTCCTATAATCCATTGAGCTAATTCTAAATCTTCGGGGTGAGTGATTTTAAGGTTCCATCTTTCGCCAGATACTAAAAGGGGACGATGTCCCATCCTTTCGACAAGCATGAGGTCGTCGGTGACATCAGAAAAGTCTCGTAAGCCATTTTTTAAAAGATCGTAAGTCAGAATCTGGGGAGTTTGTATCTCCCTTAGCGTAGCCCGGTCGATCGTCTCTTCCACAGTTCCGTCGCTTTTAGCTTTTTTTACAGTAAAAGAGACAGGCATTGCCGGAGCTGCCGCCCCCTGTTTTTTAGCTCCATGAAGTGTTCGATCGATCAACTCAGAGGAGATAAAAGGGCGAGCCCCATCATGGATGGCGACTAGTCCATCAAATGGGGAGAGGAGAGAGAAACCGTTTAAAAGAGAATCTTGTCTTCTTGCCCCAGGTCTAGCAAACAAAAGCTGCTGTCCTTCTCGCTTTCCTTTGTCAAAACATTGTTTAAAAAAAGAGTGCCATTCAGACTCAGCTACAATGACAAAATTTGTGAATTCTGGGTGGTAGAGAAATTTTAAGAAGCTATAGAGAACGACCGGCAAGCCGTTGATCGAAATATACTGTTTGGGGAGATCGCTGCCAAAGCGAGTCCCTTTTCCTCCAGAGAGGAGAATTAGAGCGTGAGTCATGGAGATCATTATATCTCCAATCAATTTTTTGGAGTGGGTAACTTTTTGAAAAAAAAGTCACCGCACTAAAGAGGTAATTGCAAAATCCATTCGCTCGTTAAAATCGCCCTTTTTACGCGGGTGTTCATCGGGAGCTCCTCATCAACCCTATTGGGTTGCCTCGTCACTCTGATACAAGCCTGCAAGCAGGCTTTGACCACCGGCGCAAAAATCATCTATTTTTTCAGGCAAAGCGATTTATGCAATCACCTCTCCAAGAGCTGCCTATTTAGCGACTGCTGCTGTATCTTTTAGGTGAGTCGAAATTTTGCTCGTCATTTTGAACATGTCGATTTGGGCGCTTCCCAAGACTTTGCCAAGCTTAGCATCAGGGTTGATCATACGCTTGTTCTTTTTATCTTGTAGATTGTGTTTTTTAATATAAGCCCAGACTAACTTTGTAACTTCAGTGCGTGGCATCGGTCCTTTGCCAACAATTTCTTGAAGAGATTCACTGACCTGGACTGGACGCATGAATGCAGAGTTCTTTTTATCTTTCGTAGGCATCATTTACTCCTTGAGATGATGATCTTTAGAGTCCTCTTGTATCTCTCGTGGAAATTTTAGTCAAAAGCTTTTAGAGTATACCTAGAACAATGTACACAATTATCCCCGAGAGCTGGTTCGAAAAAACCTCCGAAGAAGAGAAAGAAGCCTTTATTCGTTTCTTTTCAACTCTTTCGGATAGTATTGAACATGAACATTTTGATCCCCAAGATCAAGATGGATTCAACTCTTTTATTAAAGAAATTAAAGAAGTAGATCAGTTCTACTCCTCAATTGGCGGGATTGCTGGCTATTATCAAAAGGTGATGGGTCTTTTGGAAGGAAAAAATGAGACTTCCAAAGGACGTCTTTTTCCTCCGCCTCATTGGGATATAAGAGAAATTGACCCAAAATATATTCTTTATGGGCTCACTTCCCTCCCTCTTATTGGTGAAATTTACCCATTAGGTGGCGCTGGAGATCGCCTCTCTCTCCTTTGCGATTCTACAAAAGAGCCTTTACCCGCTGCATGCCTCCCTTATCTAGGTAGGAATCTTTTAGAATGCTTGGTGCGAGATGTCCAAGGAAAGGAATCTCTTTTTTTTAAATTATTTGGGAAGTCAATTGTCACTCCCATCGCTTTGATGACTAGCGATGAGAAAGACAATCATGGCCACATTGTCCGTCTCCTAGAAGAGGGTGAGTGGTTTCATCGCCCAAAGAGCCATTTCTTTCTTTTTAAACAGCCGCAAGCTCCTCTAATCTCCCAAGAAGGCGGGTGGATGTTTACGGCTCCTTGGAAGCTCGCCATGAAGCCAGGAGGACATGGTCTTTTATGGAAGCTTGCTAGAGAGAAAGGGGTCTTCGCTTGGCTCGAAAGGCATAACCGATCCAAAGTTCTTGTGAGGCAAATCAATAATCCCATTGCTGGATTAGATTTTTCCCTCCTTGCCTTTGTGGGAATTGGTGTGATGGAGGACAAGGGATTTGGCTATCTTTCCTGTCCAAGAAGAGTCGGAGCGCCTGAGGGAGTTAATCTCCTCGTGGAAGAAGAGGGCACCCTAAGGCTTACAGCCGTTGAATACACCGATTTTTCCCGTTTTGAAATTGTGGACGAACCTGTGAAACCAGGCAGTGCCTATTCGAAATTTCCATCCAATACCAATCTTCTTTTTGGCGACCTTTCGACAGTCAAAGCTTTAAGCCATGAAAATCCCTTTCCAGGCCTTATCCTCAACCCTAAAACGAAAGTTCAAACTTTCTCCCGCAGAGGACCTGATGTGATCGAGAAGATAGGAGGACGGCTTGAAACTTTGATGCAATCGATCGGAGATTTGATCCGAGCAAAACAGGGGACAGAAGAATTAAAGTCATTTGTGGCTTTTAACGAACGGCAAAAAACAATCTCTCCTACTAAAAAGTCCTATGAAGCCGGGAGAGGGATTGAAGATACCCCCGAGGGGGCCTTCTATGATCACCTAGTTTTGATGGAAAGGCTCTTAAGAGATTATTGCCAATTCGACGTTCCAACAATGCCTTTCGCCGCTGAATATGATCTAAAAAACCCTCCCTTTCTCTTCAGTTATCATCCCGCTTTGGGCCCCCCTTTTCAGCTCATTGCCCAAAAAATCATGAAGGGAAAATTTCATCCAGGGGCTGAGGTTGAACTTGAAATAGGAGAAGTCGCTTTAAGGGGTGTTGAAGTTAAAGGTTCCCTTATCATCCACGCCAAACGCCCATTAGGGACTTTATCCTCGGAAGGGCTTTTAGCCTACTCTCATGCCATAGGTAAGTGTCTCCTTGAAGAGGTGATCGTTGACAATTTGGGGATCGACTATTCAGAAGAAAATCGTTTCTGGAAAGGAGAGGTTAAGCGAAGAGAAAGTCTAGAAATTGTCCTTGAAGGGGACAGTTTCTTTGAGGCAAGGGGAGTAAAGTTTGAGGGAGGAGAGAAAATTATTGTTCCGGACGGTTGGCATTATCGTATTACACCTCAAGGACTTGAAAGAAAACCGTTAAAAAACGGGCTTCCTCTTTTTTCGTATGAAGTGGGCAAATGTGGAGAGATCATTGCACGATTAGAGCAACTTGAGGGATGATGCGCATCATGACCCCTCGCATGCTCTATTTCCTCCTCCCCCTGTTTTTTCTCCTTTTGGGGATGAAGCCGCCAGAATTAACTCCTGAGATTGTTCTTAAAAAATCACGGGAGATCATGAGGCAGCACGCCTCGCAGAAGGATTTAAATCCTTTGGTCATGCGACGGATTTTTCAAAGCTTTTTAGACGAGCTAGATCCAACAAAGACATATTTTACTGTTCCAGATATAGAAAAGTGGCTCGACCCTCAAGATAAGGCTTTAGAAGCCGCTATTGAGGCTTTTAGAAAAGGGGATTTTTCAACTTTTTTTGCCATGCAGGATGCTCTTGGCAAGGCCATCACCAGGCGAAGGTCGATTGAACCCTCTCTTGAAGGGATGCCTTTGCCCGATCATGTCTCACCTCAAGCGTTTCGGGACTCTCCTTGGGCTAAAAATGAAAAGGAATTGATTGAGAAAATTTTAGCTTACCGTGCTCTTCAACTTGATGCGATCAATAACCTCTCTCCAGAACTAAAAGAAAAAACCCTCCAAAGAATTGACAAGAGAGAAGCTAAAACAGAAGAGGAGATGACCTCGCCTGATATGAAATTCAGGAAAAATCTTGTTTACGCCGAACTTTTAAAAGCTGTTGCTCTCTCCCTTGATAGTCAGACCAATTATTTTACTCCCGAAGAAGCTTCTCAATTCCTTATCAATTTCCAACAGCGCCTACAGGGAATTGGAGTGCTTTTAAGGGATGATATCAACGGCTTCACCGTGACCAAGATTGTGGAAGGGGGTCCTTCTTCTAGAGGAAAGGAGCTCCGTGCCAAAGATCGAATCATTGCAGTGAATGGCGAGCCCGTTGTTGGGATGGATATCTCGGATGTCGTTTCCATGATCCGCGGACCAGAAAACACTCCTGTTGTATTGACCGTCGTTAGAAAAGCTGCAGATGGTAAGGGGGAGGAGAAGCTGGATGTCACGGTGAATCGAGGAGAAGTTGTCCTTAATGAAGCCCGTTATAAGGCGACGCTGTTTCCTTTTGGCAAAGGGGTGATTGCTGTTCTTAGGCTCCACTCTTTTTACCAAGACCCCGAAACCTCTTCGACAAAAGATTTAACTCGAGCTTTAAACCAGATCAAAAAAGAGCACCCTATTGAAGGGGTGATCTTGGATCTTAGAAATAATACCGGGGGACTTCTCAACCAGGCAGTAGCGGTAACGGGCCTCTTTATCACTAAAGGTGTTGTTGTTTCGATTAAAGATGAAACAGGAGAAGTTCAAAAGCTTCGCAATCTAGAAGGCCCCCCTCTCTGGAGCGGCCCTTTGATCGTGCTGATTGATAGAACTTCAGCTTCTGCTTCAGAAATTGTCGCCCAGACGTTGCAAGATTATGGGAGAGCTCTGATTGTTGGAGATGACCATTCCTTTGGAAAAGGATCCTTTCAGACATTTACTCTAGATAGCACGGCAAAAGGGGGAGTTAATCCTGAAGGCGAGTATAAAGTCACTCGAGGAAGATATTACACCGTATCCGGCAAGAGCCCTCAGTTAGTGGGAGTTGCCTCTGAGATTGTTGTTCCAGGCTCTCTCTCAGAAAGTGATATCGGCGAAAAATTTTCGAAATATCCTCTTGAAAGCGACCATATTGAAGAATCGTTTAATGACGATCTTTCCGATATTCCCTTTATCCATCGGCTCAAATTTGAAGCGCTTTACAAAAGCAATCTGCAGCGTCGTTCGAAGGCCTACCAAAAATGGATCCCGACACTGAAGCGCAATTCAGCTGAGCGCCTTTCTAAAAACGGCAACTATCAAAACTTTTTGACCGAATTGAAGAAAAAAACATTCCCTGACACTGCGGAAATGGCTCCTTTCGGAATGAATGACCTCCAACTAGAGGAGGGCGTTGACATCATGAAAGATCTCCTCATCCTCAATCACCAAGACGACTTCTCAAAAGCTAAAGAGCAACCTCTTTTAAAAAGTAATTAAACAGGAAGGTGCGAAGATAAAAATTAACTTTGCACCTTTGCGTTTAATGCAAATCATGGCCAAAATAGAGGGCCAAATTCTAAAAAAAGACAATGACAAAAGTTCGCGTTCGCATAGCTCCTTCTCCAACAGGTGATCCCCATGTGGGGACCGCCTATATGGCTTTATTTAATCTGATTTTTGCCCGCCATCATGGGGGCGATTTTATCCTAAGGATCGAAGATACCGATCAGACAAGGAGTCGCCCAGAATACGAAGAGAATATTTATAAAGCCCTAAAATGGTGCGGGATAGAGTGGGACGAAGGTCCAGATAAGGGAGGGCCTTTTGCCCCTTATCGTCAATCTGAAAGAACTGAGCTTTACAGAAACGAGTGTCAAAAGCTTCTCGATGCGGGCAAAGCCTATAAGTGTTTTGCAACAGCCGAAGAGTTAGAAGAGATGCGCGAAGTGGCCCAAAAATTGGGTAATAAACAAGGCTATGATCGACGCTACCGCAACCTAAGTCCTGATGAGATTGCAAGAAGGGAAGCCTTGGGTCAATCCTACGTTGTTAGATTGAAAGTTCCTTTGACAGGGGAATGTGTCTTTGAAGATGCCATCAAAGGAAGAGTAACGGTTCCTTGGGCTGATGTTGATGATCAGATTCTTTTGAAATCGGATAATTTTCCTACTTACCATTTAGCTAATGTTGTCGATGACCATCACATGGAAATTACCCATGTTATTCGAGGTGATGAGTGGATGAGTTCGACCCCAAAGCACATCTGTCTTTATCAAGCTTTTGGGTGGACGCCGCCCACTTTCATGCATATGCCTCTTCTTTTGGGCACTGATGGCAAAAAACTCTCAAAGAGAAGAAATCCTACCTCCATTTTTTATTACAGAGATGCAGGGTATTTAAAAGAGGCTTTTGTCAATTTCTTGACTCTGATGGGCTATAGCATGCCTGAAGATAAGGAAATTTATACTTTAGACGAGATCATCAAAGCCTTCGATTTTAAGCGTATTGGTGTTTCTGGAGCTGTTTTTGATGTCCATAAGCTCGACTGGCTCAATCAGCAATATCTGCTCAATTCGATACCCGAAGATAGGCTTTGGGAACGTCTGAAAGAGTGGCAATTCAATGACACATTCATGAAGAGCCTGATGCATTTGATCCATACTCGGATCAAAACATTTGGCGAATTCATGGAGCTATGCGACTTTTTCTTTATCAATCACCTTCCCTATACCAAACAGCTTTTTGAAGCTCCGAAGCTTCAATTCGAAGAGATCACATATATCCTCCAAGCCATCATCTGGAGATTGGATGAACTTGAAAGCTGGACCTCTCAGTCGCTGAATCAAGCATCCAGAGAAGTAGCTGAAATCTTTGGGGTTAATCACAAGAAAAAGATCATGCCGATCCTCTTTGCTACGATCCAAGGAAAATTGCAGGGCCCTCCTCTCTTCGACTCCTTTGAAATTCTTGGTAAAGAAAGAGCTCGAGCTCGCTTTCTCCAAGCCATCTCCTACTTGGGTGGCCTCTCAGAAACCAAGCGACACGAACTCAAAAAGGCCTGGGATCGTAAGGACGCCAAAACCTGGATTGCTCCCGCCGCTTCTTAATGAAGATTGAGTATCATTAAAATTAAAAATGCAGGTTTTTCATTGTCAATGAATGGCCTTCAAAATTTAGTGCTGAGCATGGGCCGCCTGAGCTTGTTGGATTTGAACGATGACCTGTTGTAACTCAGTTTTGAGAGAGGCGAGTTTGGAGGAAGCAGAGTCCACTCCATCAAGGACTGTCTTAAGAGCTCCATCAAATGAACTTGCAATCTCCTCAGCTGTTGGTTGAGCTCCTTCCTTATTCTCAAGGAAATGAGAGACTTTATCCTGGAAGGCCTGGATATCAGGATAGGTAGAGCCATCTTTCTTTTTGATTTTGGCAAAATGGTTGGCAATATCCCGCAGAAGCGATTTAAGTTTATCCGCATCTCCTGTAGCCATTTTGTGCGCTTGAAGCGCAGCTTCTAAACGGCCTGCATCTTTTCTTAGCTCCTCACCAAGAGCTCTTTTTTGTTCAGTTTTAGTTTGGAGTTCGGTAACAGCTTGTTGGAAAGAGGCTTGAATAGCTTGTAGCTGTTCCTCAAGAGTTGCAATTTGATCGGTTTTTTGAGTTAGGTCGGTAGAAGATTTCTCAATGGCTTGAGCCATAGAGGTCATTTCTTTTTCAAAGGCAGCTGTTGTTTGTTCTAAATCTTGATCATCTTTGCCAAGGTCTCCAGAGGCAGCCAAGAAACCAGCAGCTTTCGCTTGGAAGTCTTTAAAATCGGTCTTTTTAAAGGCATCAGTGAGCTTGGTAAGCAAACCTGTCAAACGTTGAATCTCCGCCTCTTTTTCTGAGGCATCCTTGGCGGCAGCAAGAAGAGCGGTTTGCAATTGTTTAACAGCTCTATCTGTTGCCATGACAGCATCTTTTGTTCCAACAAGGCCTGTTGTTTCTTTTTCGACTGCAGCCCCATTGGCAATTACTAAGGCTTGTAGACGGGCAGTTTCTGTTTTTTCGGCAGCAAGAAGTCTCTTGGCTTCTCTGCTTTCAGCGACCATAACAGCAAGTTGACGGGCGTCATCAAGTTTCGGTGCAGCGCAAAACCACCCTAATCCGCAACTAAGGAGGACTATTGCAGAAAAAACAAGACCTGCAGATGCTGCCTCTATACCTGTTGTAGGAGAAACATTTACAAAAACAGTCGCTGCTATTTGGTAAATGCTAAATGCAACAGCTCCTGTCAAGGGAGCATATCTTATCAACCTCCCTTGCCAACTAAGTGTTGGAGCGAGAGCTTGTGCCTCTAAATCAATCAGTTCGACACGAGCAGGAGGCGTAACTGCTGCCGCTTCGGTTGTTAATGCTGCACTCATGATGCATCTCCTGACATTAAATTAATCATTTAATGCTGCTTTTGCCTGCTCAAGAAGATGGGCCAAATGCTCGTTAATCGCTGCATCATCTACCTCTTCTTTCCTCAATTTATCTGCAGCACTTGCCGCCCCATCCACAACCAGTCCAAGTTGGCCTACGGTTTCACCTAGGTCATCTTCTTCTTTTGGGAGTTGTTGGAGGACTAATCTGAGTTTTTGGTTGTCTTCGAGGGTTTCTTGATAAAGTTGGGTTAACTTCTCCACTACAGCTTTTAATTGAGCGACATCGTGGTTAATTTTGTCCTCTTCTCCGTCGATTTCTTTTGCTGTTTCTGCAAGCCGAGGGCCAAGAGGCTCTTTTGCCATCTCACCTAAAAAGGGTTGAAGTTGTCCGTTTAGTTTTACCATTTGCTCTTTGAGCTGAGCCGAGGCTGCGGCCTCTTTGACTTGTTCTGCCTCAAATTTTTTGATATCGACTTCAGCTTTTGCCAAATCTTGTTTTAGTTGACCTTCGCTTTTCTCGAGTTCTTGCACGCGATCATTGCGAATTTGCAAGCTTTTTTGGAGTTCATCATTTTGAGCACGGAGTTGCAATAGAGCTTTTTCTTGGTCGATATTGACCTGTTTTTGATCATCGACTGCTTTTTTAATATCTGCAGCGGCGTGATCTTTGGCTTCAACTTCATAAATTTTACGGAAAGCATAGGCTGCAGCGAGAGCTACAATGGTGGTGATCACTCCAAGAATGGCACCAGCTTGTTTTAGGATGGCCAAACCTATCGTCGAAATAACTCCAACTAAGGCAGCACTAAGGGCTCCTATTTGCCAATAACCCCAAGCTGAGGAACGGGGAGCAAGATTGAATATTTTACCGAGGGGTGCTAATACACCAAAAGCAATAGCCATAAAACTAAATTTCTATTTTAGATTTATGGTTATAAAGAGTTATGGGGTTTGGTGCAAACCAACTCCTATTCGCACATTTCCATGTTGTGATAGAGCTCATCAACATCATCGATTCCCTCTATCCACTCAATCAGAGCAAGATTACTTTTTTGATCTTCTTGCGAACAGGCTATGGTCGTTTTTGGAATCATGCTTACAGCGGCATCACTGATCGGAATTCCCTTAGAACGAAGAGTTTCTTTGACTTGGTCAATTTCATGAGGGTGAGTGGTGATGAAATAGCCATCATCTGTGGCTTCGAAATCCTCTGCTCCAGAATCAATGGCGAGCGAAAATAGGGCATCTTCATCTCCTGCCGACTTAGGAAGCTCAATAATTCCTTTACGATCGAAGTTAAAGGAAACAGCTCCAGGTGTAGCAACAGTTCCCCCGCGCTTGTTGGTGGCAATCCGCATGTCAGAAGAAATTCGATTACGGTTGTCAGTCATTACCTCAACGATAATGCCTACACCGCCATGCCCATAGAGCTCATAGACAATATCTTCGTAATTAGCCGTGTCTTGGCTCATCCCTTTTTTAATGTTCCGTTCGATCACGTCGTTAGGGACATTGCCCTCTTTACCTTTTTGCAGAGCGACTCGTAGACGGGGATTATTTTTAGGATCAGGGCCGCCAAGTTTGACAGCAGTGATAATCTCTTTAGCAACTCTTGTAAAAATTTTTCCTTTTACTGCGTCGGCTTTCCCCTTCCGATGCCTAATGTTAGCCCATTTACTATGACCAGCCATTCTTCCGTCCTTGAAAAAAACGTCCTCGCTCTTTCCTTATCCATTGTTGAATTTCATCAAAGCCATGGAAAGCTCTTTCCTGCCGCTTAAACTCGTCATGGTGAACAGCACTTCTGCCACCGACAGTGATTTTTGGGAGATGAATATGATGGACCATCTCATGGTAAATCACATATTCCAGGACCTCTTGAGGCACATCTTTTCGATCCAAAACCCGATGGATCCTAATCAGCTGTAAAAGTCTTTGATACTGACCTAAGACGAGGGAGGCACTCGGCGTTGGTTTTCTTTTTCCAAACCAAGTGATCCGAAGGCCTAAAGGGGTAGGGAAATATTTTTCTTCTACTTTTTGGTAAAGGGAAAGTAAGTCGTAGACCTGTCCAGTCGTCTCAAGGGCATTTGCGTCGACAGTTTCGCTATAATCAACCCTGTTCAAACCTTCTTGAATATACGATTTAACAAGAGGGGAGATCTCTCTTTTATCTTTGATGTAACAAGCAAGCTCCTCCATCACATTCTTAGGAGCTTCTAAGAAAATCCGATGGAGCGAGACTTTGGTGCATCCTGGATCCCAGCGGACACTGACCATCGTCGAGCGGTTGTCATTGATTTTGATCTTGAGCTTTCGCCCCGTTTTTTCTTCTAGAAGTGATTGTAGATGATGAGCGGAAGTGGACATTTAGATGAAGCGTTCCATAAAAATTCTGCCTCTAGGCTTTCCATCGGCTTCTCTTACCCAATGACTCTGACGGCCAAATTCCAAAAAACCGAGCCGCTTATAAAATGAATAAGCGGGATTTTCTTCATACACTTCCAAATGGAGAAGCTCAATCTGAAATTGTGTCTTGGCTAAATGGATGAGATGGCTCATCAATTTTTCACCAATCTTCAAGTTGCGATGCTTCGGAGAAACCATGATCGAAAGCTGTGCCTGATGCTTTAGTTTCTTGTAAGCCTGAGGATAAAATGTGGCGATCCCAACAGGCTCTCCATCATAAACAGCTGTCAGGCTCGAGCGGTACCGGTAGTAATAAATCCAGTGGCGGACAGCATCGTCAATTTCTGCCTCGTTATCCATGGGAAACCAACGGAGGACACCAGGCTCCAAAAGCCATTCTTTGAGATTTTTTCCATCTTCAGGAAGAGTGTAGCGGATATGAACGTCATCAATATGATATTCCATTAGTTACCTCCAAACTCTTTTAGGTAGGCTTGAACAAAGAGATCAATATTCCCATCCATCACAGCCTGAACGTCTCCCATTTCTACTTTGGTTCTATTGTCTTTGACAAGAGTGTAGGGTTGGAAGACATAAGAACGGATCTGGCTCCCCCAAGCAATTTCTTTTTTTTCTCCGCTTATCTGCTTCAAAGAGGCCTCTCTTTCAAGAACTTCCTTTTCATACAACTTAGAACGGAGCATTTTAAAACAGGTCTCTTTATTTTGAAGTTGGCTTCTTTCCGATTGGCACGAAACAACAATCCCAGAAGGCATGTGGGTAATTCTAACAGCCGATTCGGTTTTGTTGACGTGCTGCCCACCTGCCCCTGATGCTCGATAGGTGTCGATGCGGATATCGTCAGGTCCGATATCAATTGTAATGTCATCATCAATTTCTGGGGAAACATCGACTGAGGCAAAACTTGTATGCCTCCTTGCATTACTATCAAAGGGAGAAATCCGGACTAACCGATGGACCCCTCGCTCAGCTTTAGAATAGCCATAAGCAAAACGGCCGCTTAATTTTAGGGTGACACTTTTAAGGCCAGCCACCTCTCCATCGACAAAATCAATCGTCTCAACTTTCCATCCCCTTCTTTCCGCCCAACGCTGGTACATACGGGATAGCATCAGCGCCCAATCACACGATTCGGTGCCTCCGGCTCCAGCATTGATAGTCAAATAAGAATTTTTACTGTCCATTGGATTGGAGAGCATCTTTCTCAGCTCAAGCTCTTCTAGCTGAACTTCGACATCATCCATTTCTTTTATAAGATCTTGGACTAAAGCGGTATCGCCGATGGAATGAGCTTCGGGAAGAAGATCGAAGACATTTTGAAAACGGTTGGCAAGTTCACGATAGGGAACAGTCCATTCCCGCAGTCCATTGACTTCGTTAATCACTTTTTGAGCAGCATCAGGATCATCCCAAAACTTGGGCTCTCCCATCATCACTTCTAATTCTTTAACTCGTTGTTCCTTTGACTCTAAGTCAAAGATACCTCCACATATGGAGAATTCTTTGATTAACTTGCTCGAGTCTTTCTTGCGTTGGGCGATCCATGAGATAATACCTTTTAGCAATAAGAATATATTTTCTCCCTTTAATAGACACCCAAGGTTTTCCTGGGGCGTCTCTCCATGCATTTATTATTTCTATCCACTAAACCACTATCCATGGATAAGTCCCTGTGTTAATTTAAAGAGAAAGGTTACGAAATGGAAATAGGTGACATTTTTTCTTGGGCGCTAGTCCTGGTTTTTGTAGTTGGATATGTTCTGATTGTGCTCGAGCATGCTATCCATATCAACAAGGCGACAAGCGCCCTGTTAATGGGAGTCATCGCCTGGATTCTCCAGTTCGCTAATGAATCGATCTCCCACCACGAAAATGTTCATTACTTTGGCGAACATCTCTCCAATGTCGCCCAAGTTGTCATCTTTTTGATGGGTGTTTTGACCATTGTCGAAGTCATCAACACCCACGATGGGTTTAGAATTATTAGAAATCTTTTGACGGAACGGTCGAAAAAAAAGATGCTCTGGATCGTCGGGATAACGACATTTGTCCTTTCCGCCGTATTAGGTAGTATTACAACAACTGTTGTGATGATCGCTCTTTTGGCTAAGGTTATTCCACTCTATGAAGACCGCCTTATTTTAGGAAGCGGCATTGTCATTGCTGCCAATGCAGGGGGAGCCTTTTCTCCTGTCGGGGATATTACGACAACCATGCTTTGGATAGGGGGGCAGCTCTCCACTTCTCGGATGATGCTCGATTTATCTTTGCCTAGCTTAGTTTGCATGTCCGTAGGACTTTTATTTTTGCAGCTTTATCTTAAGGGAGAACTTCCTCCTATAGACAAACCCAAAAAACCAGAAAGAATCTCAAATATTATCTTTTTTCTCGGAATTGGATCTATTTTGTTTGTCCCCTTATTTAAAGGGTTGACTGGGTTACCCCCTTTTATGGGGGTTCTACTTGGTCTAAGCATCATTTGGTTAGTCACTGATTTAATCCATGTGCCTGAAGAGAGGCACCATCTCACCTTACCGAATATCATCGGAAAGCTCGACTTCACCATCCCCATTTTCTTTTTAGGGATTTTACTTGCGATCAACGCGATGGAAACTGCTGGAATTTTGAAGGCGACGGCCGATTACATTTCGAGTATTGTTTCATCCCCCTTGTGGATTGCTGGGGGAATCGGGATTGTTTCTGCGGTGATAGACAACGTTCCTCTTGTGGCGGCCGTGATGGGCATGTACTCTCTTGAGACTTTTGCACAAGATCACCCCTTTTGGCAGCTAGTTGCCTATAGTGCAGGAGTAGGGGGAAGTATTTTAATTTTTGGCTCAGCTCCAGGCGTTGCATTTATGGGTCTCGAGAAAGTTCGTTTTGGCTGGTATTTCAAAAAGGCGAGTTTGCCTGCCCTCTTAGCTTTTATTGCCGGACTTTTAGTTTTTGTTGCTCAATCCCAATTTTTTTCCTGAATGTTGATTACTCTCATCATTATTTTTTTTATCGTTGGCTACACCTGCATCATT
>JAGVKY010000206.1 GCA_020050175.1 Parachlamydiales bacterium | reverse complement strand
TCGTGGCTGGAGAACTCCCAGGAAATACCAAATTGGAAGCCGACCTTGATAAATTTACCGACGAAGAATTACTTTTTCTAGCCGATTTCTTCATGACATTCACAGGCATAGAAAGACGATGGTTAGCTAAAAATTTCCCAGCCTTTTTTGGCTGGTCTAGTTGGATTTTGGCTAAAACTTCCGAACGTTTCATCAGCCATGTCAACACAAAATTTCTTGAAGGCCGTTATAGCCAAGAGACGATTAAGACGGCATCCTTCTGTGTTCAAAAGACTATAGATACAACAACACCATTCGAAATGGCACGCATCATCACTTTAGTCTGGGCAACGTACTCACGGATGCTTGTTTTTTCTCCTGAGCATGGACTCCCTTTTATTTCTGGTATGATCAGTGAAATGGAGAATTGGATTTTTTCTCTTTGCGTAAAAGATGCCACGAAAGCCAAAGTTATTTGTGAAGAATTAGAAAAAATTGGTTACCCATCAACAGGCCTTCTTCGGGAAGTATTGAGGCAGAAGCTAGGTGTAACAATGGATACACTTCCAGAACCTAATAAAGATCGGTATTCGGTAGCCAAAGAAGGACTTATTCAGATCTTAAAGTCTCATAAGTCTGCTGACGCCCTTTTCTCAAGCCTTACTGTATTCTTTAGCCACACCCCTCTAGATCTTCTAAATAAAGATATATGTTTACTTGCTAAAGCATCAGAGAGTCTGGATGAAGGTGAAAATCAAAAATTAGAAGAGGCGACTAAAGCGGTTTCTTTTATAGAAAAACAGATGTTCGGTGGAATCAGTCATGAACTGGCAGAACTCTTTTTAAGGCATAGCAAGACGATTCTCCATGCCTATAAAAAAGTGGGAAAAAGTCGCGCAGCGCCTTAAGGGAATTATGTTTAGTTTTAAAAAGGTAGTTTTTTAGTTTATGGCGATAGGTCCGATACCAGATTTCTTATTCAATACACAGCCTCTGAACGATCCTTTGGAGGTGGGAGACCGGGTGGCCCTTTTTGGGCGCTATTTACTCAAAAAAACCCCTTCTAGACCAGATGGGTTCATGGCTGGAACTTTTGTGTGGATTAAAGATGGCTTAAATAGTCTTCTTCGTAAGATTTATTATTTTTTTCACCAGAAAGCGGTTGATGAGGCAAGAAATAAAATTGCCGATATTGCAGGTTGGAAAGAAGACTGGGAAGCGATCAGTCAATTTGCTAAGCCTTACATCAAGATATTCCCCGATTTTGCTTTTTATTACTCCTTTTGCAAATGGAAACTCGGTGAGGCAGATCCTACACTTGTCAAACTGCATCAAAGCTGGGAAGCCAAAGGTTACAAAATCGATGTTTCTGAACCATTTGCGCCAAAGGCTTTTCTTGGCCGCCCTCTTTTACAAGATTTAGCTGAATCACTTCTTTTCTATGCTGCTGTCGACAGCCCATTGGGACGTCAAGAGGGGGCCCATCATTTTGTGCGAACTCTTGCTAACCGCCCAATGGACGAGAATACAGTGACTTTGATGGGGCAAATCCTGCCAAAAATTCTTTTCGAAGGTGAGAATGAAGGGGCTCCCATTATTCAAGAATTAAGGGCATTACCCTTATCAGACGATCTCAAAGATTTATTGGAAGCAACGACCATTTTACCTCTGTTAGCAGCTAGGGGGGATGTTTCTGTCAACTTTGAAAATACTCTTCGCCGCATCATGCTAGCTAGAGTTTTATCAATGAAAGATCCTCTTTCTCGAAAAATCTTAATCGCGCTCTCTCATCGCCAATTAGACGTCCCTATGAACCATCGAGCTCTTCCTCGTCAAAGAGCAGCCATTCAAAGAGCTTTAGAGCAAGGCGTTGTAGATTCTCAGACTCTTTTTCAATCGGTTGTCTATTCCTCTCCTGAAGACGTGGATCAAAGATTAGATATGGTGGATTTAGTGTCTCCAAAACTCAAGCAAAAGGAAGGATTTTTCCATCTCTATCATATTAATTCTCCAACGGGAATTGATTGCCTTCTTGTTAATAAATCTCCGACCCGTATGGTGTTTAGCATTACCGGTCGCTTTGAGACAGAAGACAAGAAAAAATATGCTCAATATTCACCTCATTTTGTGATGGAAGCTGTTTTTGGAGGAGGAGATGAAGAGAGTCTTATCCCGATGCTCCTTGAACGCGCTTACACTCTATTACCAAATAACTTCTTAATGAGAGATGCGATCTCTAACCATCTATTAGATGATTATCAGAAATTTATGGATAGTTCCCCTGACAAAGAGGCTCTTCAACGCCGACTAGCCGAAACAGATAAGCGATTGGCCTTGAATTTCCTTCATCCAGACAGAAGAGAGCGTCTTCAACTCGAAAGAGAGGTGCTTTTGGAAGAGATTCAGACGGAAGGGTTTGCTCTTTGAAAAACAGAGAAATTTAGTGTTATTCAACAATACGAGATCGCTAAAAATATTAAATTTTGATATTATAAATAATTTAATTATCTAGTTTGGTTCTACCTATGGCTTTGCCACTTCGCCCGATTGCCCCCTTTCTCCTTGATACGAAGCCTGCGGCTATAGATCCTGTCGCACCAAGGGCGACAATCTTAGCCAACAGGGAAAGAATCATCAATTTTGCCCGCCATTTAGCTGATAAAAAACCTCCTCTTCCAGCGGGTATCATTTTTAAAACCATTGTTTGGATTAAGGATGTTTTTCATCGAATTAATCTTTTTTTCTATAGCACCTATTACCGCCATTCGATCGCCGATGCAAGGGCAAGAATAGGCCATCTTCTCGGCTTGGAATTTAAAGAAGAGAATTACAAGGCGATTTTTGATCTCGCACGCCCCTTTTCTAAAATGCTTCCCGACTTAGCTTTTTATCAGATTTTTGCTGGAAAAAGTTTAGAGGAGGGGAGGCCAGAAGTTGAGCTCGAAATGGATGCCCTTCGCCTCCTTTGGGAGAAGAGGGGATATGTTCTCTCTGATTATAAACCGCTCACCAATGCAGGTGGTTTTTTAAAGAGGCCCCTTATTGAAGAATTTGCAGAAGCGATGCTTTTTCAAGCGCCATTCTTGACAAAAGAAGAACGTTTAGCCTCTGTTTCAATTTTTTTTAATTTGATCGAAAAATCTATTCACCCAGAAAACATGCTGAAATACGTGAATCTTTTGGGGCAAGTTTTACCAAGAGTCCTCTATGAGGGACTCTCCTCAAAAGATCCACTCATGAACAGGATCGAGGAACTAAAAGAACTAGCTCTAAAAGAATTTGGAGCAATCGACGAACACCCCATTTATCAAGCCTTTAGCGATAAACTTACACTCACAACTTCTCTTCCGCTCATCGCCCAAAATGAGGGCTTAAGTCCCGCTGATACGGGAGAAGTTGGAGACATCATTTTCCGGTCAGCTCTCACTTTTGATCACTCCCTAACGAGAGACGTTCTTTCTTCTTTAGAGAACGAAATTTATGCAGATGTTCCTTTCAGAAATATAGTGCTGAATGCTCTCCGCAACGATGATAAGGATCCACAAGTTCTGATTCGTCATCTTCTTGCTGTCCTTCCTCCTGGAAAAAATAACGTTAAAAATAAGATTTCTGAACTGTTAAACCTTCAAAATCGGCAAGCCCTTGGAGCAGCTTTTGAATATGGGAAAAATAAATTAGCCAAACTTAAAGAACGAGATATTCGGGGGGTTGATTTTCCTTTCACCCACTGGTTCCCAGATGGAGAGCGGTTACTCGCTGCAGAAATCCATCAAAGCACTGATTATGTAGCCATTTCTTTTGCTTGTTTCTCAGGTTTGGAGGGTGAGGTTAAGTCACGGATTGGAAAACCTATTTTAATCTCTCATGAAGAGCTTAGATTTATTCTTCACTCTAAAACACCCTTTGAAAATCCCCTTATTAACAAGGTTCTATTTGAGATAATTCTTGCGCGCCTATCAGCCGAAGATCATGAAATCACAGCTTTATTGGTTGAGCGAGAGCGTACCCAATACGACCTTTGGTTGAGTCAGAATGTCGAAAATTTCTCCCCCGGAGACGCTTTAAGGGACATCCTAAAGGAACATAGAGAACTTTCGCGCATACTTGGGTGGGCATGGCTCTATCCTGAAAGACGGGTTCGTTTAGAACAAGTTTGGCAAGAGGTGTTAGCAGCTCTTTTCAATAAAATGCGTCTTAAATGGGCTGAATTAGATCTTCCTCATCATCCATTGGATGAGGAATTGAATCGTCTTGAGCAAATGGATATCGTGCAAATTTATAAAGCAGCTGATGACCTCCTCAGCGCTGTAAGAGAAAAAGACAACCCTCAGCCTAAAAAAGGGGGCAAAGGGAAAGAAAGACCAAAAGAGGTCCCGCTAAAGATCTACAACTAATTGAAGTTGAACCAGTTTTTGATTTTTTCTAGAAGATAGAAGGCTTTTTTTTGCTTCTCGATGAGGAGTTTGAGAGAATGGATCGCCTGTTCAAGAGCTGCATTGCCTATAAGAGGATTCTTAAAAGAGAGCCACTCAAGTTGATGTGAGGAGAAATGGAAAAAATGGGCAATCTCTAAAGCCTCTTTTTTAGATTTCTCGATCTCTTTGCGGAGTGTCCGGTAGGTTGGATCTTTCATTAACTTATGGGTCGTTAACGTTTCGTCTGGGGGATTGATCCAATCTTCTGTAGGAGTCCCAGGCAGATTGGAGGCTTGGACCTCATCATCGATTTTTTCCCATTTCTCTATTTTCAACTGATGGAACTTTTCCAGAGCTTCGAGAAACTTGGATAAAATTTCCGTGTCATCTTTTTTATTACGTCCCATAGATCACCTTAATGGAATCTCTAACAGATGCTCGATTCTCTCTTCAAGGGGGGGGTGTGAAGAAAAGAGGCGCATCCATCCGTTAGGTCCAGAAATTTTGAAGGCACGAAAGCTGGAGCCTCCATCGTTAGAATCTTGAATTTTAATAACCTGTTGCAGTTTTTTAAGGGCTCTAACCATTTTTTCTCTACCAGCAAGGGCGGCACCGCCTTCGTCTGCTCGAAATTCCCTTCGGCGAGAAAACCAGGCTATCACAATCATTCCCAAGAACATGAAGAGAAGTTCAAATAGAAAAACAAAAAGAGTATAGCCAGCACCCAACTCGACTCTATCCTCTTTTGCTCCAGCTCTTGTGATCACAAAGGCAAGCACTCTTGCTAAAAACATGACAAAAGCGTTTACAATCCCTTGTAAAAGAGTCATTGTCACCATGTCTCCATTAGCAACATGGGAGATTTCATGTCCTAAAACCCCCTCGATTTCTCCTTCTTCCATTCTTTGCAGAAGTCCGGAAGAGACAGCAACTAGAGAAGATCTTTTTGAAGCTCCTGTTGCGAAGGCGTTTACTTCTGGCGAACGATAAATCCCAACTTCAGGTGTTTTAGGAAGCCCTGCTTGCTTTGAAAGCTTGGTGATAATTTCCATCAGCCGTTTTTCTTGCGGATGTGTGGTATTCTCTGGGATCATTTGCAAACCCATTGAAAACTTTGCTAACGTTTTCGAAAGCAAGAGAGAGATAATTGAACCAAGCATTCCCCACATTAGGCAAAAAATAGCTAAGGTCTTAATATCAATACCTTTCTCTGAAAGATAGGGTTGTATTCCTAAGAGGTTGAGAACAAGCGAGATGGTAATTACTACCAATATGTTTACGGCTAAAAAAAGCCCAATCCTTTTTAGAGTCGACATCATTTGTTTTCTCGATTCTTTATCCCTAAAGTATAGCCAAAACTGATGAAGAAATGGAATTTTTCCCAAAGCTATAGCTTCGGTTTAGAAAATGTTTATAAGCTTGAAAAAGTCGATCCTTCGACGATTCGCGCTTTTAAACCCACCTTAGAAGAAAAAAAGGAGACTCCTTCTCTTCCGCTTCTCCCTCATCTCGATCTTCTAGGTGGTTTCCCCATTTTAAGTCTATGGGACAGAATCGATCGCCTCTCACTTTCTCCACCTC
>JAGVKY010000181.1 GCA_020050175.1 Parachlamydiales bacterium | reverse complement strand
TCTTCCGATCTTGGCTAAAATCCCCACTCTTCCATTAGAAACTTTTGATACTTTTTCGGCGCATGGTTCTATGACCCCAAGGACCGGAATTGAAAGATGCTTCTGTAAAGATTCTAATCCGATAGCTGTAAAAGTATTGCAGGCGATCAAGATCAGTTTGGCTCCAAGACTCGCTAAGAATTCTCCATTCGATAAGGCAACGCGCTCAATGGTATCTGCCGATTTCTCTCCAATTGGCAGATTGGCTAAATCACCCAGATAAAGGGTCGATTCGTTAGGTAATCGGGTTTGGATCTGCTTTAAAACGGCAAGGCCCCCCGATCCGGAGTCGAAAAGAGCGATAGGGGCTCTTTTTTGCGAATGCGTTGAATAGGCCTCTCTTAAAGAAATGCGAGAGGCTGACTGCCTCATGGGAGATAGAGCTTTTGTCCTACACGAATCGAATCTTTCGTGAGGTTGTTAAGTTCTTTCAAAGTTTTGACAGAGGTGTTGTTGGCAACAGCTATTTTCCCTAAAGAGTCCCCATCTTTGACGATGTAGGTTTTATCAGAGGCAATGGCTACCATTTCTCCCTTGTCTCCACCTACGGCATCTAAAATTGCCTTGAGAGCACTTTCAAAGTGACGGATATTTTTCCCTTGCAGATCCATCTCCTTTTCCAGCTTGGCTAAATGGGTGTCTAGCTCTTTTAAAGAAGATTGGGTCCCCTCTTTTAACTTGATCAAATCTAAAGCAAGATCTTTAGTAGCCTTTTCAACTGTTGAAACTTTATTTTCAGAAAGAGTTATTGAACCTTTAACAAGCTCTTTATTTGTCGTAAGATGGTTTTCCATCTCTTTGCGAAGAGCATCGATCACCAGTTCTTGGCTTTCAATCCTCTCTCTCGCCTGGAGGAGCTCAGCCTGCAAATTCGCTACCTCATAGCGAAGGGCAGCGGTGGAATCGCGTACAGGGACCGCGGCTAAAAGAAAAGAGAGAAGAAGCGTCCCAAGCATTACAATTTATTTTTCGTAAATTTTAAAAGCATCTCTTCGATTCATCCGGTGAGAAGCATCATCATCTCCCATGGCAAGAAGCCTCTCTTTTCCATAAGAAATGGTGAAAAGATGGTCTGGGCTAACGCCTTCGCCAATCAAATAGTTTCTGACTTCATTACTACGGCGTGAACCTAAAGCAAAGTTATAAGCTTCGGGTCCCCTTTTGTCACAATGTCCTTCGACAAAGACATAGACATTAGGATGTTGTTGCATGTAGGAGGCAATGTTTTGCAAGATCTGTAAATTTTCCTGCCCTTTGATCTGGTTACTATTATAGTCGAAATAAACTGGACGGAAGATTTTGGAATAAACAGCGTCGGCAGAAGGCTCTTTGAATCCTTCGACACCTGGAATTGAACTGCCCGGATCTCCAGGAGAATGCTTGGAAGGGCGAACATCCGCCATGCAATAAATATCGGAGAACTCCCCCTCTTCCAAATAAGGCATCAAGTCGGGAGAATAGGGATAAGCCTGATCATCCATGGCATAAAAATCATCTGAGCATTGCACTTGGCGGGAATCGCCTCCCTTGCCACCTAGGGAATCAATGCCTCTCCCCATGTGGTGACCGCAAGTCAAGGTGTCATCCCATACTTCATCGGTAGAACGGTAGCAGCCAGAGGTCATGATCATGACAACAGCAAAGAATAAGGAAGGAAGTCTCATAGAGGCCTCTTGAAAAAAGGTCTTGGATGTCATATAAAACGGATCTCTCTCTATGAGATCCTCAAATTGAGCATCCTATCATAATGACTTCTCCTCTTCAACAAGAAGTCGGAGTAGCTCAACAAACCTGAGCCACCTCTCTCGCCAATCCTCTGAAAAGCCGACAAGTTTTAGACCCACATTTGGAAGGGGACAGTAGGGGGAATTTAAAAATCGTTCTAATTCTATTCGATGATTGATTTGTGGAATTAGGCCAGTATAAACAAAACAATCCGAAAAACCTCCCCATTCGAAAGTAGGTGTCCCTAATAAAATACTTCTGAATGCTGCAGTTGTTTGATAATAACCCACCATATCTGCGTAAGCTAATACTTCATTAAATGGCGACGTTGAAAGGGTAATGGGACCACCCTGAATCATTAAAGCATCCCTTATCCCTTCTTCTTCAGCTCTGGGATGGCGTTGAAGGAGAATGTTCCAGCCCGGAATCCCAACTCCAATTGCCTCCACAAAAGTTGAAAAGGCATCCGCATAAACATCTGAAGCTCCTCCCAAAAAAACCATCAGAGGTAGAGAGGGGTCTAGATGATGCTTTTCGAAGAAACTGTTTTTCTTTTCCTTTGCCCCTTTTAGGGCATAGATCTCATCCATTTCTTCTAAAGGGTAATAACCAATGCCAAATTCATCGGAAAGTTTGGCGCTTGCATAAAGAGCTCTTCCGGCCAATTGAATAATTTCCTTTGAAATTATTCCATAATCACCAGGGGGCATCGCTTCAAAATTATCATAATAGGGCCACACTTCGACATTTTTAGCCTTCAAGGCTTCAACAACATATTTGGAAAAAGGAGTGCCGACATCGACCAGCAAAAGGTCAGCTTCTTTTGAGATTTGATGGGCAAGGGAGTTGGCTTTATCTTTCAGCTTTGCTTCATCTAGTTGTGAAAGGGGGATCTCTTCGCTGATGTCGACAAACTCGATCCTCCCCTCCATTTTCGCTCTTGATTGGTCGGCTCCATAGGCAACATAGGAAATCCCATTTTCCTGCAAAACCTCGCCAAGTGCTGCGAAGTGAGATCCCCCATTGGGGTGAGCTGCTAAAAATCCAACGGTAAAGAGCAAAAACAACATAAGAACCTCAGCCAGTACTAGTAATTTATCAAAAATGATCTTATAATCCCTCACAATTCATGTTTTAGAGGTGTTGAATGGGGTACATTAAAGAGTTCCAGGTACGGCTTTCGGAGAGAAATTTTCCTCGCTTCTTGGAGCTCTGGGAAGAATATCTGACCGTCGATACGACCGACGCCGCAGAACTAAAAGAAATTCTTAACCTTATAAAACATTCAGACCTCAAACTTCCTTTCGGGGCCATAGTCGAAGGGCTTCTCCCTATGTGGAGAACGATCAGCGATAAAGAAGAATCGTACGAAGTTCTTCGGATGATTTTCGATTTTGAGACGACAAATAGCGAAGCTTTAAAAGAGCTGGCTACCCAAGTAGTAACAGATAGACACGGCAACCATCCCTATTTCAAAGAAGGGATACGATTGGTTGGCTTGAAGGGCGACAATTTCCAGGGGGCTCTCCGAAAATTTGATCTGCTCGTTCACCTTGCGAAAGGAAATTTTGTTTATCACACATCGGGGTGGGGAACAGGGGAAATCCTCGATCTGTCGTTTGTTAGAGAACAGCTAACTATTGAGTTTGAAAATGTCAGTGGCAAAAAAGACTTTTCCTTTGCCAATGCTTTTAAAACATTGGAACCTCTTTCTAAGGATGGCTTTTTAGCTCGCCGTTTTGCAAATCCCGATTTGCTAGAAGCGCAAGCCAGAGAAGATTCCCTTCCTATTTTAAAACTTCTTTTGAAAGATCTCGGTCCAAAAAGTGCGCAAGAGATCAAAGATGAGCTCGTTGAGCTAGTGATCCCTGATAAGGAATGGGCCAAGTGGTGGCAAGCATCGCGTGCCCGTTTGAAAAAAGATTCGATGATCGCAGTACCTGAGTCAACAAAAGATCGTTTTTCGCTCCGCACTAAGGAAAAAAGCCTTCAAGATGAGGCAGAAGGTGTTTTTAGCAAAAAAGGCGATTTAAACGCCTTTATCCCGGCTCTTTATAGTTTTATTCGTGATTACCCTCAGGCTTTAAAAGAGGAAAAAATCAAATCGAGCATAGAATCGATTCTCCTCGAAAAAATGAAAGAGAAGGGAGTTCTGCCTGAAGCTGATTTGCAGCTAGCCCTCTTCCTTGAGCAGTACCTTGATCGACAAGTCCCTGGTCACACTGTACAAGAAGGTGTTGCCCGTGTTGAAAATCTTGAAAAAGTCCTCGATGCGATTGAAGTTTTAGCCCTTAAAAAGCGTGCTCTTCAAGTCGTTCAGCAAGCTAAAAAGAACTGGGATGATATTTTCCTCTCTCTCTTGCTCAAATCCCAGCCAGGAATGATCCGTGATTATCTTTTGAAAAGTCTTCTTTCTGAAGAGCCAGGCAAAACTAAATTCATCCAAGCTTTGGAAAAAGTCCTTAAAAAGCCTGATCAGGCTCCTGACTTTTTTGTATGGTATTTCCAAAAAGTTGTCCAAGGGGATGAGATTCCCCATGGTGGAAGAGAGGGCGGCTATAAGGTCTTGGAGACTTTACTCCTTCTACTCTCATCGATAGAAAATCAACCGCAACATAAAGAACTGGCTAGAAAGATTTTCAACATCCTTTCTGGAAAGAGATACGAAGTTGTTCGTCAAGTTATCCAAGACGCACCAACAGAATTTTTAAAAGAGTTCATTCTTCTTGCCTCTAAGTGCAATTCGTTCTCTGAGCAAGATGTAAAAATTCTCCGTTCTCTTGCGGCCGTTGTTGACCCCTCTTTGGATCAGAAAAAGAAGAAAAAAGAACGTCTCGATCCCCTTATTTTTTGGACCACCGAAGAGGCTTTGCGCAAAATGCAAGAGCGGATCAAGCATATTGCAACGACCGAAACAGTGGATAATTCGAAAGAAATCGAGGCAGCTCGTGCTCTTGGAGATCTCCGCGAAAACTCTGAATTCAAATTCGCAAAAGAACGTCGTGCCAGGTTGCAAGAAGAGATGGGACGCCTCTCACGCGAGCTTCAAAAAGCCCGTGTCATTACTAAGGAAGATGTCGAAACCGATGAAATCGGGATTGGGAATGTCATCACTCTCGTTGATTCAAAAGGAGAAGAATCTACCTATACCATTTTAGGCCCTTGGGACGCCGATGCTGATAACGGTATTTTGTCATCACAGTCCCCCTTGGCTCAGGCTATGATGGGTAGAGCTTTAGGAGATGCCTTCTCCTTTAAAGGAGAGGAGTATAAGGTCGGGCACATCTCAACGATTTTTGACGAGGCTGTTAAGTAAAGACTTGGAAGTCATTTTAGCCACCCATAATCCGCATAAATTAGCAGAGTTTCGGGCTATTTTTAAAGCATTTGCCCCAACCGTGGATCTGATTACACTTAGGGCTTTTCCTCATTATCCCGTCCCGGAAGAGACTGGAACTACCTTCGAGGAAAATGCTAAGTTAAAAGCTTTGGCTGCTGCTAAGGATTTAGGCGGTTTTGCTCTTGCAGATGATTCGGGTTTAGTTGTTCCTGCTTTAGAGGGGCGCCCAGGCGTCTATTCTGCCCGCTATGCCGGGCCCGGAGCGACAGATTTTGATAACAGGAAAAAACTGATCAGGGAAATGGAAGGCCTTGAGGGTCTTCATCGTTCGGCCTATTTCGAGTGTGTCTTAGTTCTTGCCTCCCCAGAAGGGGTCAAAATTGTGGCCAGGGGAAAAGTTGAAGGGACCATTGTAGAAGCTGAAAGGGGAAGAAATGGTTTCGGCTATGATCCTCTCTTTCAAAAACTTGAATCTAATAAGACCTTTGCGGAGCTCGACGAGCAGACTAAAAACCGCATTTCCCATCGGCGAAAAGCTTTTGACAAGCTGATGCTGTCCTGGGAAAGTCTGAAATTGTGACTACCCAACATTTTCTCGTTGACGCCTATAATCTCCTTTTTTGGTGTCTGAAAGGTGAGAATTTAGAGAGAGAGCGTGAACTTTTGATCCATGAGGTTAACACCCATGCCAAAAGGCGCAATCTCGATATTACGCTCATTTTTGATGCCACGTGGACAGATGATCCTCTGGCACAAAGCCATTTCGATTCGCTAGAGATCCTTTTTACAGACAAGGGTGTTACTGCTGACGATCACATTATTTACATGCTGAACGAAAGAGGCTCTTCTAACTTCATCGTCGTGACGTCTGACCGTGATTTGTCTAAAAGGTCAGCCATTCGTGGCGCTAAAACTCTCTCCACTCCCGCTTTTTACACCTGGCTTAGGAAGAACAAAATTAAAAAGAAAGAATCTCAGAAAAAGTTGACCTACGCGCCCGCCAAATCTTTCATGAAAGAGGGTACCATTTCTTGGTACGAAAAGGTCTTCAACGACCGCCTCCAAGACAAGCCAGAAAACCCCCAAAGTTAAACATCTGAGGATTCGTCTGCGCGGATAGCTCGAGGGCATCATCGTTTGATTTAAATCCAATCCCGCTACTCTCACACAATTCTGAAAAGACGAAGGCTCTTTGCAGTTAAGTTTATCCGGACTCTGCAGGCTCGTCGGATTTGAGGTGAGGGGATAACAAGACGGCGAGTTTCATCATGTCGAAGCCCGACTTCTCTCCAAGGAGTGCGCCTAGCTTTTCGTCAGGAATGATTCTTCGCTTGTTCTTCGGATCCTGCAGATCTCTCTCTTTGATGTAGGCCCAAATATCTTTCAGAACTTCCTGACGAGAAACTTCTTCCTTGCCGAGGAAAGTTTTCAAGGCTGGAGAGATGGAAAGAGGAGCGCTTTTCCTAGTCTTTTTCGCAGCCGGTTTTTTAGTAGCTGTCTTCTTCTCAGCCGCTTTCTTGGTTGAAGCTTTTTTGGTCGTGGTCTTTTTAGTAGCGGGTTTCTTTTCTGGAGTTTCTGCTTCTTTCCCCTTTCCTTTGCCCTTGAAGGTCTTTTTCTTCTTGATGTAGGCGGTGCGAGGATGATTGGGGTATTTTTCTTCGAGCTGTTCTATATCGTTGACGATCACGTCACAATCAGGATAGGTCGAGCAGGAATAGAAGGTCTTGCCAAAACGGGAACGGCGGGCCACCATATGGCCTGGGCATTCAATGGCTGGGCAGGGAGGAAGATCTTCCTCTTTTAATACGGCCTCTCCCTTTTTAGGGATATTGACGATCCCTTTGCATTCTGGATAGTTCGTGCATCCAAGGAATGGGCCGAATTTTCCAAAACGTAATTTCATCTCACCGCCATCTTTCGGGCACTTTTGATGCCAATCGAAATCTTCAGCATAAAGAGATTTGTCAAAATGGACCTCTTCTAAAGGAGCTGTAAAATCGCAATCGGGATAACGATCGCACCCATAGAAATACTTCGATTTCGACCAAACTTTTTGGAGTTTGCCCATGTGACATTTTGGGCATTCAAGTTCTGTCGCAATTTTAGGGATAAAAGCTTCAGTCTTAGCTTCTTCTACAGTCGGGGCAAACTTGTCCCAAAAGACCTGTAAGAGATCTCTCCACTCCCGCTTATTGGCAGCAACCTCTTCTAAGGCATCTTCCATTTGGGCTGTAAAGTCAATCCTCATGATCTCTTGGAAATTCGCTACCAAAAGATCGGAAACGACGCAACCAAGTTCGGTCGGCTTTAAGCGCCCCTGTTCTTTAACAGTGTAAGAACGGCTCTGAATCTTATTCATGATCGACGTGTAGGTCGATGGACGTCCAATGCCAGACTTTTCCAACTCTTTGACAAGAGAGGCTTCGGTATATCTTGGAGGAGGACGAGTGAAGGACTGCTCTTTTTGCAGATCCATAAAGAGAAGTTTTTGTCCCTCTTCCAAAGGAGGGAGCATCTTATCCTCTTCCTTCTCACTCTCTTCGTCTACCCGCTCTTCATAAAGGGCAAGATAACCGCGGAATTTTAAAGTCGATCCTGTGGCTCGGAAAATCATATCTTTCTGCGTGATATCGCAAGAAAGAGTGTCGTAGATCGCAGGGACAACCTGTGAGGCCAAAAAGCGGCGCCAGATCAGCTGATAAAGGCGGAATTCATCCCGAGAAAGATAAGGTTCGACACTTTCGGGAGTTCTAGTGAGATCGGCAGGCCGGATCGCTTCGTGAGCGTCTTGGGCATTTTTTGAGGTGTAAAAACGGGGAGAATCAGGAAGGTAATTAGTCCCCAAATTCTCTTTAATCCAATCTCGCGCACCAAAAAGTGCTTCGTCGGCAACTCGGACAGAGTCGGTCCTCATGTAAGTGATCAAACCTTGCGGCCCTTCATTGCCAATCTCTACCCCTTCGTAAAGGGACTGGGCAATCGACATGGTGCGAGAAGACGAAAACCCAAAGTGGCGGCTAGCTTCCTGCTGCAATGTTGAAGTGATAAATGGAGGGGCAGGGGACCGTTTTCTTTCTTTCCGTTCTACGCGGGTGACATCATAAGGGTCTTTGTCAAGCCGATTGACAAGCTCTTTCGCCTTCTCTTCATTGTCGATAAGTAAAAAGGGCTTTCCACCAACAGGTTCTTTTTCGACTTTGATTCCGCCAATCGAAAAAAGAGTCGAAACAAAAGGCTTCGGATCTTCTTTTGTTCGAAGATGAACGGTGATGGTCCAGTATTCTTGAGGCTTAAAGGCCTCAATTTCTCTTTCCCGATCGACGACAAGTCTCAAGGCGACCGATTGAACACGACCTGCAGAGACAGATTCGTCTTTGCCGCGGTGGATCCGGCGATTCAGAATAGGGGAAATCGAATAACCCACAAGGCGGTCAAGCAAGCGGCGGGCCTGCTGGGCGTTGACCAATGCCATGTCAATTTCACGCGGATGTTTTAAGGCATCCAATACGGCATTTTTTGTGATCGACTGAAAAGAGACCCTTTTGATCGGCGTCCCTTTCGGAAGAAGTTGGGTGATATGCCAGGCTATCGCCTCCCCTTCCCGGTCAGGGTCGGGAGAAAGATAGACAATGTCGACCTCCTTGGCTGCCTTTTTTAAGGCCCGGATGACCTCTTCTTTTCTAGGCATGACCACATAGGTCGGCTCAAAATTATGCTCGACATCTACGCCGAAGGCTTTTTCTGGGAGATCGCGGACATGACCAATCGAAGACTCAAAGGTATAGGAAGATCCTAGAATCTTTTTTAACGTTTTGATCTTGGTCGGCGACTCAACGATGATGAGCGCTTTCATAAAAAAATACTTTTAAAACGAGACATTCTACTGCACTTGCCCTTTATATCCCCAACCTTTTGTAGAGCCTCCCTGGAAATTCAGCAATTTTTCCCTGAAGAAGGAGGCGCATTAACTCAGCATTTAAATGGGGAAGAGGAAGGCCCGATAATGCGAGGAGCGTTTCCACATCCTTTTCTGTTTCTCCAAAAAGTGCAAGAAGAGGCTCATCTTTTGAAGAAAAAGATAACTTTTTACTAACTCCCGCCACTAAGTCCTCCAGAGCGGTGGCTATTTTAGCCTTCCCTTCTTTAATTAAGAGATGGCTCCCCAGAAAACTAGGCCAATCGACTCGTCCAGGAACAGCAAATAGCGGTCTCTTCAAAGAAAGAGCCTCATTAGCCGTCAAAAGAGCGCCACTTTTTATGGGGGCTTCTATGATAAGAAGCTGAGTAGAGAGGGCGGCAATGAGTCTATTGCGGGCAGGAAACTGATAGGGTTGGGGAGGGGTATGCAAAGGATACTCCGACAAGAGAAGACCTTCGGCTCCGATTTTTTCAGCCAGGGGTTTATTTTCTTGGGGGTAGATCGACTTCAGGCCAGATCCAAGAATAGCGACCGTTTTCCCTCCGGTTAGAGCTCCTTCATGGGCTGCAGTGTCAATCCCTCTAGCAAGACCGCTAACAACAGCGACGCCAAGCTCTGCCGCCCCCTTCCCCCAGGACCTTGCTATTTCACGCCCATAGAGGGTGGCATTCCGAGTCCCGACAATGCCAAGCGTGTTGTCTAGAAGGGAGAGGTTCCCTTTTGCCCAAAGAAAGGCCGGGGGCTTCGGAAGGTCTAATAATTTTTTTGGATAATTTTCAGAGGCAGGAGTCAGGATTTGAATCCCCGCTCTTTTAGCCTCTTCCCATTCCTTTTCAGCAATCAAATTTTTTTATATAATTTATAGTTGATGTATTTTCCAAAAATCAATCTAGCTGAAGCGTTTAAAGAGGGCGTGGCCTTACAAATTGCCTACCCTCCAGCTCTTATCGCTGCAACGATTGAATATCAAGTTTTATACCATAACCGATTGGAGGACCATCCTAAAACTGTAAGATTTTTAGATTGGTTGGCTGCCTACATTCAAATGTTTGTCGCCACACAGTTTTTGGCAAATCTTTTTAAAATTTCCCCCTATCCTCTTTACTTTATCCCTCTTGCTTTAAGAGTGATCATTCATTTGACTTCTCTCGGTTCCCTCCCTCAACTGCTAGCACAAGACATGGAACATTTATTACGCCTAGTTGCCAAGATCGTCAATCTTGTCGTGGCCAGGGCTGCCACTCAACAAGGTTCTACAAAAGGAACCATGGGCTATTTGTCGAGAATTGGTGTGATTGCTTTAGCTTTTCATGCAGGCCTCGACCTTTATTTTACCGGATCGTATTACTTTGAACGGCAACGAGGTTCCGATTTTTTAGAGCATAAAAAGAAAAAAACTCCTCCTCTACCCAATCTTTTAGGCATTTAGGAATTTAAAGATGATAATTAATAATATTTTATGCGCGATCTTTTTATCTGTTTCTCTTCCTGCTATTGAGAACTCAATTATTCCTCAAATTGAAAAATTTGAAGTGGTTGAAAACCTCCCCCAAAAAAAATTCTCAACCCAACAATTTTTAGAAATTCAAGAAGCTCTGGGGAGGAAAGAAGAGAAGATTAGGGTTGTCAGCTATAACGTTCTTTGCAATATCACCGAATATAAAATAGCCCCAGAAAACTGGTGGAAATTTCGTTGCCCGCTTGTCTTAGGGCTTTTAGAAGAGATGCAACCCGATGTTTTTGGTGTCCAAGAGCTATATGGCTCTCAACTAGAGGATATTTTTCCTTCTTTGGAAAAAACTTATGAGTTTTTTTCTCGGGATAAAAGTTCAGGGGAAATGAATGGAATTTTTTATCGAAAAGAGCGGTTTGAACTGGTGAATTCTATCGTTTACCAACTACGAGATTGTTCGGGATTCGCGATGAGCGACACTGTCACTTTTGTGCAGTTAAGGGATAAAAAAACAAATAAGAAATTTGCAGTTTTTAACACCCACCTAGAATTCTATGAGATTGATGAAAGAGATTCTCAAGCCCGTTTTATTATCGAAAAAATGGGGGAATTATCTAAAGAGATGCCAGTTCTTCTGATGGGAGATCTAAATACATTTCCTGGACGGTTAGATCTTGAAAAGCTCCCATTCTATGATGGCGATTATATTCGTCGTCTGTTTGCCAAAGCAGGTTTGATGGACGCAAGAGAATGCTCGTTGCTCGGTCATTTTGGACCGATCTCGACATTTACAAACGAAGGTCATGATCCAACTCCTTTTAAAGGGACTGGCACCCCCGGTGTATTTTTAGATCATTTCTATGTTTCTGATGCCATTACCATCCTCTCACATGGTGTTCAGGCAGGGACAATCAATGGCCATTTTCCATCTGATCATATGCCTATACTTATCGATTTGCTTTTAGAGAAAATTGAGAAAAATCAATGACAACAGCCCTGTTCAGTCATCAATATCATTTTTTTCAAATTGCTTTTCAGGGTGTCTGCTTAGAACACTATGGTTTGAGGCAGCAATACTATAAGGGGGCAACATTTCAATTGGAGTGTACAACTTTACTCGGGAGCGTAGCTCAGATGGTTTGTGCACTACATGTTATAACAAGTTTGTTTGCTAAAAAGTTATCGCTTCTGGTTGTGGCACCTCCCCTAGCAATCTTTCTTCTGGCTCGACTTATTTCTTACCTGACGACTGAGGGGAGCCTTCTAAAAATTATTTCAGATAGTTCAGGACAGCTGATGCGTTTATCTGCCAAGATCACCAATTTGATTTGCGCAGCTATTTGGTTTCACAAAAAAATGTCACAGACCGAGGCCTTATCCATCGCCCTCCACATAGGGGTTTTTTCGTTCGGCCTTATCCAAGAGATTTATTGGACTAAACGCTTTTATGAGGAAAAAGGACAATTTGATATTGGCAGGCTAAGAATCGGCGCCTTCAATCCACCCTTAGGTGAGAACTTATATAACTGAAAAAAATCCCTCTCACTTGGAGAGGGATTTTTTGTAATTCTCGAAGAGAAAATTACTATTGAGTTTGGATTTGGCAGATGACTTCGATATCGCTATCTTCAAAACCTTTGTAATTTTTTGGAGCATCAAAGCTTTCGTCTAAGACATGAATATCGATCACACGACTTAGATCAATGGCTTTTCCATCTTCCTTGCCAGACTTAAACCAACCAAGCCAGCCGCTTTTCTTACCATCTTTTCCAACGCGTCCTTGTTTTGCATCTCTTCCGTCTCTGTTGTCTTCATTTTGGAATTGATCTTGGTTCACTTTGATGATGACTTCTTTAAGGACTTCTTCGCTAACAACATTACCTTGGAGAACTGGTCCATCTAAAGTTGTGCCTAGAGCATAAGGATCAACAATAATTCTTTTTACTTCCATCCTCAACTCTCTTGGGCTGACGATCTCTTTGTTTTTCAAAACAACTTCGACCCGTTTTTGAGCGTTGATTGCTTGGCAAATAGGAGAATTAGCCCCTCTGCCATAAACTTGCCCTTGTTGGCGATAGCTTCTTACATCATCATAATCTTCATCTGCGTAGCTGATGCCTTTATCAAGAGATGAATTGTTTCCCGCTGATTGGTTTTGAGAGGCAGAAGGCTGGTTGCTATATTTTGTAGGTTGATTGTTATAGTTTTGAGAAGCGTTTCTGTTTCCTGAAGTGGGACCAATGTAGCCTTGGTATTGGCTGTAGTTGGGAACGTTATTGTTGCCAGAAGGAGACATATAACTTTGAGGCTGAGTATTTCCGTACATGGAAGAAGAATCGATATCTACCGGATAAGATTCACCGTACGAGGCTGAAGAATTGCTGTAGTCAGTGTTAAAGTTTGGTCCAGAAGTGGGGTAGCCCATGCTTTGAGGATCGTATCCAAAATCAGATGGCTGACCATACCCACCTGCGCCATACATCTGTCCATAGCTAGCAGATTGACCATATCCACCTGTGCCATACATTTGACCATAGCCACCTTGTTGTTGCCCGGGTGAACGGTAGCTAGAAGCTTGCAAATCGCCGCTAAAAAGCAAAGGCGTTGCAATTAAAGAATTTATTAACCACTTCATAAAAAAAATCCCCAAATTAGAGTATATGAAATGAATCTTAAGCTGGATTGTTAAGAAAATATTAAGATTATTAAATATTTTCTATTATTTTGATGTTGAGCTATTTAGAAAAGGAGTGAACCTACATTTTTGGCAAAATCGAAAAAACCCTCCATTTTTTTGACAAAAAAATGTGCGTTAATTCAGCTTTTTGAAATTAATGACACAGGTTAGTCATTTTCTATTGTGATCGATGGGACAGCTATTTTTACCTAGAAGTTGGTAAAGGACGCACCAGCTGGCCAAGGCTTCGTAAAAGGTAAATAGGGAAAAAGCAAGGAGGACCCAACTTTTAAACCACCACGCTAAAAGTAATAGCAAGATCGCTAAACTAAGTCGAATGAGCCTGTCAGTGGTTCCAATATTCTTTTTCATTTAAAAAACACCTTTAGATAAACAAACGCTTCATTAGCAGACAACTTTATTTTCCAGGTATTTTCACCCACATCAAAAGCTGTCCCAATTTGATCACGGATAAAACGGGGGCCGCGAAATTCATCAGCGCCAAACCAACGATACCCGGCTGCAAGAGCCCAAATATCCTTATAACGCCATTCAAATCCCGCGACCACCTGATAGGAGAAGCTATAGGCGATATAGTATTGACTTTCCGATGCAAAGCCGAGAGAAGGATCTCTTTCAGGCTTGACAGGGGGCAATCCTGTAGAGCGGAAGTTATAGATGTTCCATCGGTTGATCCCCACCCCCCCTCCAATGATGGGGTAAACCGAGGAACAACGGTCAACTACCCAATTTAAATCATCAAAGGCTTGTCCAGAGAGATAGGTGGTAAACATCAAAGTAGCGATATCCAGATCAAATTCTCTTGTTTTTGTCCCAAGAAAATTAGGGGTATTAACAGCCGTAGAGGTTTGAAATTTTCGATATTTAAAATGGGGCCGATAGGAAAAACCGATATCAGCAGATAAAAGAGGGTCTATTTCATAGCCAAAAGCAATTTCTGCGAGGGGTCTATTTCCTAAAGTTCCATTATATCCTTGGGGAGAAGCGTCCCAAAAAGCTGTCGGCGCATCAACAAACACTTTATCGATGAAGGACTCTCCCATTCCAAGCTTTGTATAAAACCCGTTGGCTTCAGGTAACAGCCGCCCCAATTTTTCAGCATAAAATGCTGGCATACCTCCGTCAACTTCTCCACAAAACAATATTAGAAGCAACAATGACGCTG
>JAGVKY010000135.1 GCA_020050175.1 Parachlamydiales bacterium | reverse complement strand
TACCGCTATATAACTGACCGGTTTTTGCCAGATAAAGCGATCGATCTTATTGATGAGGCGGCCAGTCTTATCCGGATGCAGATCGGCAGCCGGCCTCTTCCGATTGATACTAAGGAGAGAGAGCTTTCGAGTGCGATTGTTGAGCTTGAAATGTTGAAGCGAGAAGATTCTCCCAGTGCCAAAGCAGAAGTGCATAAGTTAGAAAAACGGATCGCAACCTTCAAAGAGGAGCTAAACAACCTAAAGGCTGAGTGGGATCAAGAGCGAAAACTCATTGAAGAACTTAAAGATAAGAAAAATCAGATTGAAAAACTGAAGTTTCAAGACGAAGAGGCAGAAAGGGCGGGCGATTACAACAAGGTTGCGGAAATACGCTATAGTAAAATCCCCAACGTCCAAAAAGAGATGGAAGAGGCCCAAAAAAGGCTTGATTCCAAACCGCACCGTCTTTTGAAAGAAGAGGTAGATGAAAGCCTCATTGCCCAAATCGTCTCAAAATGGACAGGGATTCCTGTCTCTAAAATGCTCGAAGGGGAGGCAAAAAAACTTCTTCATCTCGAAGATGACCTTCATGAGCGAGTTGTGGGACAAGCCTTTGCCGTCCATGCGGTGAGTGAAGCGATCCGTCGCTCACGCTCTGGTTTATCAGACCCAAATCGCCCAATTGGCGTTTTTCTCTTTGTCGGTCCAACGGGGGTAGGTAAAACAGAATTAGCCAAAGCCTTAGCCTATACCCTCTTCAATCAAGAAGAGGCGATGATCCGTCTCGACATGTCAGAATATATGGAGAAACATTCGGTCTCCAAGTTGATTGGGTCTCCTCCAGGCTATGTCGGCTATGAAGAGGGAGGGCAACTGACTGAAGCTATTAGGAGAAGGCCTTATTCCGTTGTTCTTCTAGACGAGATCGAAAAAGCTAACCCTGATGTTTTCAATATCCTTCTGCAAGTATTTGACGATGGTCGACTCACGGATAGTAAGGGGAGGGTGGTCAATTGTAAAAATTGCATCTTCATCATGACCTCGAATATAGGTTCTAATCAGCTCCTCGAGTACCTAGAAAAGAGAAAGGATTTTTCGAAAGAAACTATTCTCGCCCTTCTCGAGCCGATCCTAAAGGCCCATTTCCGTCCTGAGTTTTTGAACAGGCTCGATGAGATCCTTCCTTTCCTTCCTCTCCGTAGGGAAGATATGGAAAGAATCGTCGAAATCCAACTCCATCTTTTCCGAAAAAGACTCCATGAGCGCCATATTGCTCTCGAATGGGATGAACATGTCCTCAAACTATTGGCAGAAGAGGGGTATGATCCTTTCTTTGGGGCACGTCCTCTCAAAAGGCTCATCCAGCAAAAAGTGGCCAACCTTCTATCTACTGCCATCCTCGAAGGAAAGATCATCTCAGGCCAAAAAGTCCATCTCAGCACTAAGGGAGATCAGATAGAATTTAAATGTTAGTCGCCGATAGAAATTTCCCTGTCTCGGAAAAAGCCTGTTAGTGATTAGCGGTCGAGTCACAACATCAACGATGCAAACGATATAACGATAAGAACGATAAAAATTTTCGAGATATTCAAAATAGGGCAATTTCTCATCTTATTAATCGTTCTTATCGTTATATTGTTTATACCGTTAATTTTAGATGACATCGGTTACAGTTGAACTTTGCAATTATCTAAATCTTTCTGTAATTGCTTTATGGCTTCTTTCTGATAAACGGTACAATTCGTTCCAAGCAAGGGAGCCGATTTTTCGCGGAAATCTTTTAAAGCTTGGTTTAGTTTGTCCCTTTGTATAACAATTTAAAAGATGTGGTTTAGAGAAAGATCTAAAGAGCCTGAAATCATGGATTTAGGGCTCTTCTCTTGTACTCTGGAAGAGTATGAAGAATGCCTGGGGATGTTAGGCAAAATTGGAAAGATTCTGGGGGGTAACCGGATCTCTATCAGTGCTCTCCAAAAACTTTATCCTTTCGATTCACTGCTTGATGCAGGTTGTGGGAGTGGAGATTTTGCCGATCTTGTCGCTAGAAAATTTTCTCAAGCTGAGGTGGTTGGATTTGATATCGAAAAGATGGCCATTGACTATGCCTCTTCAAAATTCAAACAACCTAATCTCTCTTTTCAATTAGGGACTGCACTCCCGCAGAAACAGTTTGATATTATAACCACTACACTGGTCTGTCACCATTTTGATGATACCCCTCTTGTCGAATGGATCAAACAGGTCTATCAAAAGTCCAATAAGGCAGTCGTCATTAACGATCTCCATCGTCATTCAGCAGCCTTTGCCCTTTATGCTTGCCTCTCTTTTCTCCTTTTCCCTAATCGTTTAATCCGAGAAGATGGTCTTCTTTCCATCAGAAAAGGTTTTAAAAGGAAGGATTGGTTAAATCTTCTCACTCGAGCAGAAATCCCTATGGATCGGGTTTCAATCAAGTGGAAATGGCCATTCCGATGGTGTGTTATTCTGCATAGATGAAAAAGTATCTAATCATAGGAGGGGGTGTCGCGGGACTTGCTGCCGCTTGCCGCCTGATCGAAAAGGGTGAAAAGCCGCTTATTCTAGAGGCCGGCTCTTACCCCTCTCATAAAATTTGCGGGGAATTTTTTTCGCCAGAATGTGTCGCCTGGTTAAAAAGATGGGGTATCACCTTTGAACAAGAAATTCATCAAATAACCCTCCGTTCAGGTCAAAGGACATTCACTTACCCTTTGCTGCAGCCCGCGGGATCGATGTCCCATCTATCCTTTGATTCTAAGCTGTTAAATCGTGCCTTGGAAGGCGGAGCTGAAATTTGGCCAAACACTCCTGTTTTAGATATTCTTCCCACCGCAGAAGGTTTTTTGGTGACGGTTTCTCAAGGCCAAAAAATAGAGGTAAAAAACCTGATCGTCGCAGTAGGTAAACTCCCTTTTTTCCGAAAAACTGCCCTAAAACCAACCTACTACGGTATAAAGGCCTATTTTTCTCATCTTCCTGTCAAAGAAAAAGTTGTCATGTTCTCATTGCCTGGTTCCTATCTAGGGGTTTCTGAAGTGGAAAAGGGGATATTTAATGTTGCCTGTCTCACTCAACATCCTTTTGCATTTGCTGGCGAATTGATAGAAAAGATCAAAAAAGAAGATGCTTATCTCAACGATCTCTTCAACGAGGGAAAAATGCTTTTTTCTGATTGGATGGTCGCATCGATCCCTGAGTTTGGATTAAAGGCAACTCCTAGCTGGAATCGCGCCTATTTTATAGGGGATGCCTCGATCACCATTCCTCCGGCGTCAGGTGCGGGGCTCTCTATAGCCCTTGCTTCGGGCATTTTAGCTGCAGATTACGCAAAAGATGGGAATCCAGAAGGTTTTAAGAAAGCTTGGAAAAAAAGCCATCTCCTCCAACTAAAAGCCGCCTCTCTTCTACATCACCTCATGCTCCGCCCTAAACTGCTTCAATTAGCTATGCGGGCATCTCCCTTCCTTCCAGGATTGACCAATTTTTCTTTTAGATCTACGAGGGAACGCTATTTTAGCGGGCACTTGGGATCTTATTAATGCCATTGAGGGCTGCTACACGGAACCCTTCGGCATAAGAGGGGTAATTAAAAACTTGGTCGATAAAGGTTTCGATCTTCGCTCTGTGGTGCATAGCTACTTGAGCGATGTGGATAAGCTCATTGGCTTCATGGCCAATGATGTGAGCGCCTAAAATTTCAAGAGTCTCTTTGTGGAAAAGAAGTTTAATAAGGCCTGTTTTTACCCCCTCGATATGACTGCGAGCTATTTCGTAATAATAGGCCCGTCCAATTTCGTAGCGGTAATCAAGCGCTTGGAGCTCTTCTTCGGTATAGCCGCAGCTAGAAATTTCTGGAATTGTCCAGATACAGAGGGGAAAAACTTTTGGAAAGTAGTGCCCCCGATAACCAAAGGCAAAGCGGATCGCTAGGCGTGCTTGTTCTTGGCTGGTTGAGGCGAGGCAGGGTCCTCCGATCACGTCTCCAGCAGCAAAAATGTGGTTTTGGACTGTCTGGAAGAGAGGATTAACAGGGATGTAACCTCGTTCATTTAAGAATAATCCAGCTTTTTCGATGGCAAGAGGGGCAACATAAGCTTCCCTTCCTAGGGCATAAAGAAGAACGTCGGCCTCTATTTCTGTCCCATCTTTGAAAAGAACGTGCGCTTTATTTCCTCTTCTAGAGATTTTATCGGGCATTTTTGAGCCCAAAAATTGCAGGCCGATTTCTGTTAAGCTATTTTGCAAGTGTCTGCCGATCTCATGATCGAGAAGTGGCAGCATCTGATCCTTTTTATCGATGACAGTCACTTTAACCCCGAGGGCTGCTAAAAAGCTGGCGTACTCAGAGCCGATAATCCCTCCCCCAAGCACCAACATGGTCTCGGGCAAAGAGTTGATCTGTAAGAGGGTATTCGAGTCTAGGATGACATCGTTATCAAAGGGGACATCAGCAGGACGACGGGGTTGCGAACCCCCAGCAATCAAAATAAATTCGCTGATAATCTTGATAATGGGTGTTCCATCTGAAGAGTGAACGATCAAGGTATGAGGATCGTCAAAAGTGGCAACACCATTGACGAATCTTATCTCATTTCGATCGAATTGACGGTGGATAAGATCTTTCTCTTCCTGAATCACTCGGCATAATCGGAAATTAAGCTCAGGCAGCGTCACTTTTTTTAGGACAAAGTCTTTTCCATAAAAGCTTTTTTGGCGGAAGCCTGTAAGATCCAAGATCGCTTCGCGCAAGGTTTTGGAAGGAATTGTTCCAGTATATAAGCAGGTGCCTCCAGGATCTTGATCCCTTTCAATGACCACGACCTTTTTGCCAAACTTGGCTGCTTGAATAGCGCCCTTTTGTCCGGCCGGTCCTGAGCCAATAACAGCTAAATCAACTGTGATCTCTTCCATCTAATCGCTTCTAGTCCTATAACCAAATCTTATGGAAAAGATGAATTTTGCCAAGATCGAAGAGGCTCTCCGTAAAGGAATCGAGCAACTCCAAAAAGATCAACTACTTGAAAAAGCTCCATCAAGAAAAGGGGAAAATCTTCCTAAAAAAAGGGCTGAACTTCTTATCTTTTTAAAGTCTTGGTACAAGCAACTCCTGCAAATTGGCGCTCCAAAACCTCTGATCAAAAGGGTCAAAGCCCTCGAATTCACTTATACTGAGGAAGAATGGGTCATTCTTGCCGACCTGAAACAAAAGCTCCTTCTGCACTTTCGTACGCGGCAAAAAGAGCCCCTTTCAGACGAAGAACTCATCGAACAGGAAAAAATCCGTCACGAAAAAAAACGGCACAACGTCAACGAAAAGTGGCTCCCCCTCGACTAAAACTGTGACGACATCGGGTGTGGCTCTTGTTTTGTGCTTCTTAGACTTTTTTCAATCTCTCCCAGCGTGTTTGAATCATCTTTTGATAGGTGTCGCGATGGGTGGGTGAAAGAAAACTTTTGGATAAAAGGTCTTTCCATTTATTTTGGGCCCTATCAAATTTATGACGAGGGTTGTTTAAAGTAGAGCAATTGATAGTGTTTACTACGTTCAATTTCTACTAATTCGCCTGCTAATTGATTGTTGACAAAGACTTTAGCTTTTCTCATTCAATGATTCCTCAAATAAGCTCATAAGAGGACTTTGAAAATTTAAATGAATGTTTAAAACCTTCAGAATTTTTAATAAGCTCTCTAGCCGCACGGTTAA
The DNA here is from genome assembly GCA_020050175.1 of Parachlamydiales bacterium. Lineage (GTDB taxonomy): Bacteria > Chlamydiota > Chlamydiia > Chlamydiales > JAJFMK01 > JAGVKY01. The sequence continues at coordinate 2,990 of JAGVKY010000135.1, read as the reverse complement.
TTTCCCCTTTTCAATATCAAAGACAACCGTTTTTCCAAGACCAGCGATAAATCCCAATTTTTCTTGGGATAGGCCAGCTTTTTTTCTATGGAAACGAACCAAGTGTCCAATTTCTTCTGGATTCATCTAGGAGTCTCTTGTTTTACTGCTATAACAGTAAATATGGCGGTTTTGAATTTATTTTCAAGAGGGTTTGTCGAAATCAGGTGAAATTTACTGTTATCGCAGTAAAGAGATTAGAAATAGGTAGCCCAGCGATGGTCGACAAGGGAGACGGTTTCCTTTGCTGGAGTGACGACATCAGGATAGCCTTTTTTGCGGGCATCGATTAGCAGAGGAAGTTGGTAGATGGGGTGATGGTGTTCGACTTGCTTAATGTTAGCATGAATGTCACGAGCTGGATCAAAGCGAGTGAAGACGCTCCAGAGAAAAGAGGTCTCATCTTGTAAGGTCTCTTGCAGAGAGTCGACAAGGATGAGAAGGGGCCATTTTTGTAAGTTGGGGTTGTCGAGGAGGAGAGAGTAATCTTTTGTCTCTTTGGCTTCGATAACGAGGCAACCAGGACAAAAAGGGTCTGCTTTCTCGAAAGGATGTGGCAGAGTGTGGTCCAGTCGTTCTGGAAGATCACGGATCTTTTCTCCTGCACCGATAAGTACTCCACGAGACCCTTCGTTTAAACGGGGACCAGTATAATCAAGAGTATCTAAAGAGAGATTAGGGAAGATGTAGAGGTCAGTTTCGGGACGGAATCTTTCTAAAATCAACTGAAAGAACGGCTTAAAAGGTCTCAGTGGGATCGATTGATTGGTGAGAAGGAGGAACTTGGTGAAAGCTAATTGTCCTTCACCCAAGATTCTAAAGGCGTGAGCCATCACTTCCCGTTTATATCTCTCATGGACAACGGCACCTGCGAGAGAATGGAAGCCTGTTTCTCCATAACTCCAAAGATCTTTGATCCCCGGCATCACGATGGGGAAGAGGGGAGACATGAGTTCTTGGAGATAATCCCCAATAAAAAAATCCTCTTGTTTGGGCTTTCCCACAATGGTTGCTGGGTAAACAGCGCCTTTTCGATGGAGGATTTTTTTGCAGCGGAAAACGGGGAAAGGGTGTTTTAAGCTGTAATAACCGTAATGGTCGCCAAAGGGGCCTTCATCGCGTCGCTCGTGAGGAAGAGCTTCTCCTAAAAGGGCGAACTCAGCCTCTCCAATGATCATATTGCCCGTTTCACGGTCTCGCGAAGTGTGAATTTTTCCCCCTGAAACGAAAGAGGCGAAGAGAAGTTCGGGGACATTTTCAGGCAAGGGAGCGATTGCACTGAGAATCAGAGCTGGAGGCCCTCCTAAAAAGATGGAGACCGGAAGGGGAGTGTTCCGCTGTTCGGCTTCATAAAGATGAAAGCCTCCCCCTTTACCAATTTGGAAATGAAGTCCCGTTGTGTTGTCGTCGTGCCGTTGAATCCTGTACATCCCTAAGTTAGGGGGTTTCCCTGAGGGCGATTCAGTGTAGACAAGAGGAAGGGTCAAAAAGGGGCCCCCATCTTCTGGCCAAGAGGTCAAAAAAGGGAGTTCGTTAAGCGATTGAGCTCTTTCTGCTTGGACAGGCGTTGAGCTTTTTTTCCTCATCCCAAAGGAGAGAAGCCTTTTGAGTGAATGACGCGCTCTCCAGAGCTTTTTGACAGTCGGGGGAAAATCTCTTGTCGCCAGATGGAGCAGCTCCTTAAGGACAATTTCTGGATGCTTGCCAAAAGCAAGATCAACTCTTTTTTTTGTTCCAAAAAGATTTGTTACGACGGGGAATGATGAGCCTTTAACGTTTTTGAAGAGGAGGGCAGGTCCCTCTTTTTCAATGACGCGGCGGTGAATTTCTGCTATTTCAAGATGAGGATCGACAGGAACGTCGATGGTGACGATCTCTCGTTCTTTTTCAAGAAGCGAGAGAAAGTCGCCTAGATTTTTCATTCAATTAGACTACAACGTTTTTAGCGCGAAGTTCTCTGACAATGGCAGAGATGCCCTTTTTATCAATGGTGCGGAGGGCGTCAGTTGAAATATTGAGTGTGACAAAGCGTTGTTCGTCAGGGAACCAGATCCGTTTTTTCTTGATATTGGGACGGAAACGTCTTTTGGTGATGCCGGTTGTCTTAAGACCGATCCCTTTTTTCTTTTTCGCGATCCCGCGGATGGTATATGTGCGGCCTGTGACCGCTTTTTTTCCAGTGACTTGGCAAGTTTTAGGCATACAAACTCAAGAATAAATCGAGCAAAATCATAGCCGATTTTCTGATTAGCTGTCGAGCAGGTTGATAAACTCCATTGGCCTGTTAAAATCGCCCTTATTGCGCGGGTGATCATTACGCCTCTTCAGCAACCTGCTCGGGGTTGCCTCATCAGCGTAATGCGTGCCTGCTCTCGCAGACACTGACCACCGGCGCAAAAATCCTCGATTTTTCCAGGGCAAGCGAGTTTATCAATCAGCTCAGTCTTTAGAAAATGTCACTGTGTTGATGTAGTGAGCTACATAGTAAAGATATGATTTTAATGAAGAGCCAAGCGGCGCCCTAGCATTTGCATAGTAAAGGATGGCTGCAGCTTCGTCTCCTCCAGGGAGTAATGGCGTGGGGAGGGGGTCAAGTTTCCCTTTGAGCTCTTTTAGCCAAGCTTCAATAGGGGGCTGATTTTTCTCAGTCAGAAGCCATCTCTGGATGTCAGGAATTTTTTCCCTCAGAGGGTCAAGCTCCTGCTCTAAAGAGAGGTTAGCAAGGGCCATCCCTAAGAGGGCAGCCAATTCAAAACGTTTTTCACCATCCACATCCCCCTCATCTCATAAATCGATTTTTTTCGCGAACGGCTGTTTTTTTATTTTTTTGGTGATTAAATTTAACTTTAAAAAATTTGAGTTATAAAAATGGGTAACTTCATTGGGGTCTACACCTATCGAAACACTTTTTACACAGGGACAGAAACACAGCCAGATTGTTTAAATATTTT
>JAGVKY010000030.1 GCA_020050175.1 Parachlamydiales bacterium | reverse complement strand
TTGCTAACCTTTTGGGCTCTTCACGTAAGTTACCCATAATACGTTTGGTCCCTTTAACTTTTGAGCGACTCCAGCAAGCAACAGAAGTGTTTGGCAATAAGATTGAGAAGATAGCATCAAATACCTTACCAATCAAAGAAGAAGTCTCACACTAACGCTTCATTTTCTTCTTCTGAAGTTTCAGAGACGATGATGACCTCTTGCTTTACTGGCTTCTTTTTGGCTTTTTTTACCATTGGTGTTGCTTCACTTTCCTGAATCTCTTCGTAACTCATTGGTTTCTCCGGCTTCAGCAAAAAAGCCTCTACGGTGGAACGGGAAGTTGTTTGATAGGCCATCTGCAGTTTTGTACAGGGATAGTCGCCGGGCAGTTTGATATAGCATTCGAGATCTTCGAGCTGGGAAAGCTCTGTGGGCATAACAAGAGGTTTTTGACGGGTGTGATGACTTAATGAAACACCATCGCGCATACTGTTGGCTCCATAGGAGATGTTTTCTTGTGGCTCGATCTCTTCTTTGTCTCCAAGAACTTTTGAAATCCACGTTTGGGTTGAGGGCTCGGTGCAGCGGAAGAAGACTTTGGTATTAAAGAGATCAAGCATGGATTCAGCGCCTTGTCTTCCATATATCTCTTCCAGTTGGGGTTTACTTTGGAAGCCTACGAGGAAGCACCCTCCGTATTTCCGCCCCTTCTCGCAATTGACGAAAAGCCTTGATTTTCTTAGTGTGTGAAAATTCATCAGATGATGAGCTACACTCAAAGGATTTTAAGTTACCGTGCAAGCGCCTAAGGATGAGCCCGATGAGCGTATTCTAATAATATGGGGACAAAGAGCGAATCCCGCGGGCAGAGTCCCCAGAGCTTGAAAGGCAAAGAGGATAGATGGAGAATTTCTCATATTTACTGTTTATCAACATCATCAAACTCACTTCATTTTTTCGTTAGAATGCTCTAGTATTTTTTTGATCAAAATATCTAAATTTTTATCTAAAATTTTCTAAGCCCTTCTATTTAAATCAATCTTTTTGTCTTTAAAATTTTGGAAAATCATCATAGACTACTTAAAACATAAAAAAAATAATACGCAAAACAGGAGGAAATTTATGATGAATTCATATACATGCGCACGCCTTAAAAAAAGTAAAACTTACTCTACCTTGGGAGGAGTGGCTCTTATAGCCTTATTAAGCTCTTCTTCTTGGTTGCACGCCCTAAAATCTCCGGAAGAGATAGAAGAAGCCAATCACGTTCGTTGTTTGTGGCATTTGGATGAAAAACCTCATCGTGAAGCGGCCCTAGAGACTCTTAAGAAAAGTGCGCTCACCGGAAGATGGCCAGCCCATTTAAGATATCTTAAAAAAGCAGCAGAATTTCTGAAGGAAGATCCTTCTTACCGTCCAGTAACTACGGAAAATTCTACGGGTCCTTCTCAAAGTGATGAGAGCCCTACGACTTTCTTTGAAAGTCTTCACACCCAAGCCCTAAGCAACTTATCTTCTTCTGACCTCTCTCCTCTTGAAAAGGACTTTGAGAGCATTCGGCTTAATTTCTTTTATGACCGTGTTAAAAAACGTTTGTTAGGAGAAACAGAAGGGCCCGTAGGTGAGGATGTAATTTCTTCTTTAAGCGCTCTTCAATCAACGCCTGGTATGAATAAGGGGCTCCTTTTTAGAATTCGTTTTTTTCAAAGCTATTATCTCAGCAATAATCCAGACAAAGATAAGCTAGAGAATATAGCTGATAGGGCCATGGGTGAACTTAGCCGGTCTCCGAGTCAGGAAGAGAGAGCATCTCTTGCACGTCTTGCGGCCAGGATTTATTTCAAACTTGCTGAATCTGTGCCTTCTGACATTGATCCTCAGAAAAGAAGTTCTCGAAGAGAATATCATATTCGTAAATCTGCAAACTTTGGTAATGGTATAGCAAAATTCCATCTTGCAGAAATTTATAATAACGAGATTTCGGGATTTTATAATGCTCAAGATGCTTTTGAATTGTATGTAGATTCAGCAAATGAGGGTTGCTCTCTTGCCTCTCATAAACTGGCAAGCTTTTTTGAAAGCGGAAATGAAAAACTCCACATTCCACAAGATCAAGAAAAAGCTCTTGAATGGCACAGAAGGGCTGCCAAAACCCATCCCTTCTCCCAATATGTCTTAGGAAAGCACCTTTTAGAACAAGGGCAACCAGAAAATGTTGCGGAAGGATTACATTTTATTCGTCAATCTGCTGAAGACCGTCTTTCTTCGGCCCAGTTTCTTTTGGGGCAATATTACAAGGAAGGTCAATTTGTTGATCAGAATCCAGATTTAGCTTTTCATTGGCTCAATAAAGCCGCTGAACAAGCTGAAGTTTCGGCTTACTATCCAACAGCCTATGCCTTTGAAAAGGGCATCGGAACGGAGGTTGATTATGAAAGAGCTCTTAAATTCTATAAGCTAGCCGCTAAATATGATGACCCTAATGCTCTGCTAAGGCTTGGAAAACTTTTCCTCAAAGGTCGAGGGATGGAAACGCCAAGTGAGGTGACGGCTCTTTCTTATTTCCAACAAGCTTCTCAACATGGGAGTGTGGATGGCCGATATCATTTAGGAATGATGCATCTTTTAGGTCAGGGAGTGGAGAAACCAAACCTTGATCTAGCGTTTTCTCTCTTGAAGGAAGCCGCTGATGAAGATCATGAAAAAGCCTCAGAAAAGGTAGGCGTCTTAAGTCAATTTGGATTAGGAACACCTCAAAACTTTGAAGAAGTGCGAAAAGCCTATGAAAAATCCAATACGGCAAATTCGCTCTATCATCTTGGATGGCTTTACAAGCGTGGTTTAGGCGTTGAGCAAGATTCCGCTCAAGCTCTTTCTTTGTGGGAAAAGGCTGCAGACTTAGGGAATCCTTTTGCAGCTTACAGGGCCGGTAAAGCCCGCTTACAAATATGGAAAGAAAATAATGAAGACACTGGACTATGGGAAGAAGGAACTGATGATGCACAAAAAGCTTATCAGTACTTAAGCCAAGCCAGCGAATTCTTACCTGATGCTATGTACCTCTTAGGATACCTCCAGAAAAAAGGAATTGGGTGTGATGAAGATGCAATTCTTGCGATAGAATCTTATCTCAAAGCAGCAGAGAGAGGACATGCGAATGCCCAGTTTAAAATGGGACGACATACGGAAGAATATGCAGCTGAAGGATGGGAAGAGGAATCCTTTAAGCTTTATGAAAGTGCAGCGTCCCAAACTCATAAGAAGGCAAATTTAGCTATAGCTCGTTTTTATCGGGAAGGTATTGGGCGTGAGCGTAATCTAGGTTTGGCTGTGAGTAGCTTTAAAACTGCTAAAAGTATAAAAGGTCCTTCTAGCGTTAACTTTCTTAAACAACTGGCTAAAGAAGAGAGAGATGAGGAATCTTTGAGCTTCATTGAGCAACAAGCAGACAAGGATAACATCCCAGCCCTTCTTTTCATGGCAAAAGCAACGGAAGAAGGAGTTCTTGTGCCTCAAGATACGTCAAAGGCAATCTCTCTCTATCAGAGAGCGTGGGAAAAAGGCAATCGCTCGGCTTATTTGAAGCTAAAAGATCTCGAACAAGCCCATGTTTTAAAAACTTTAGGAATAGAAATTAATTTATAAGGGAGAGGTAAAAATGAATCATTTACTTAAAAAATTCTTTGTCGGTACCGCCATCACAGGGAGCCTTTGCTCCTTCTGGAATTTACCTAGCTTTGCTATGGGGGATGATCTAGATCATCTTCAACCTCAAAAAAGGTCTGTAACAAAAAGCCAGGGGAATAAGAAAGAAGAACTTCTAAGAATTGGGAGAACTTTTGCAAGTTCTGGTTATAAACTATCTTCTCTCACACACCAAGATTTTAGTGTTTGGGCAAGCGCCGCTCAGTCAGGTCATATGGCAGCTTTATTAAATATCGGTCGTTTTATTTCTACGCCGAGAGAAGAAGGTGATACATGGAACCC
>JAGVKY010000029.1 GCA_020050175.1 Parachlamydiales bacterium | reverse complement strand
TCACCTTTCTCATGATTAAGGGCTTGCCTTACTTCTTTTAAACGGAGAAGTTCCACTCCGCTTATCCCAACTTGAAGAGCTGAGATTGTCGCTGATAGGATCTGAAAGGGAGGAAGCCACTTTAAAGAAACAGTCAAGTGCCAGATAAAATCGACCGATCGAAGAATAGCTCCAGCTGCAACGCCTAAGCTTCCAACATTAGAGACAATAGTAAAGGTTTTTGTTTTCCAACATTCTTTGCTAAATAGAGACCGCCCGCAATCATAAAGGTAATACGGAACAGAAATGATCGAAAAAAGACCAAACGCGGTGGGTATTCCAATCGTGAAAATAAGAGGGTCGATAGTTCTTGTTAAGGCAAGAAGAGAATGGATAGCAGAAAAAATTGCCTGGGCACATTTTGAAACTAGGTAGGCGACATTGTAAGCCTCACTTGCAACTGTTCCCCACCAGGATACAACTAAAGCCACAGCCCTAGCTTTTGCAGTTAAGTTGTTTTGAACAATAGCACCCATAAGAAAAACAATTGTAGCTGTTATTCTTTAAATCGAGACAAATTTTACAAAAATAATTTAATAAGAGCCAATCCCCCGCCTATTCCTTTAGCAACACAGCCTAATGTAAAAACTGCCGGAGCGGCTGGCACAAAAAAGGATACAGCTAAAAAGACGGCACCAGCGCCACTAAAACTCTTACTGACAGCATCAAATGTTTTTTCCCTAAATTGTGCAAGAAATTTAGCTTTTTCTTCTTCCGTCTCAAAATAAGGAATAAGAACTAACTGTGCCTTGTGTGAGGAATAGTCGATCCACCCCCTAACCAATAAGATGACATCCCCAACCGCGAGGAGGGCCGCTACCGTATCGGTCCACCCTGGGATAAAATTTTGAAAAATCAGGGCTTCGACCCCACCAAAAATATCAAGGGCAAGGAAGTAAATCTCTCCCACTATTAAGAAAAATTCTAAAGGAAGTTCCAATCCCCTTTTTGTTTTTGGAATCTGTACAAGACCATGAAAGACATCGCTAATCTCGATGACTCTGAAAACGCGAACCTTTTTTAAAGCTGTTTTTAGGCTGGGGGGAAGAGTCCCAAATGTCTGAATGCAATTTTTAGCCAAGGAAACTGTCTTTTGAACACATTTGTTGATCTTTTTTAAAGGAATGTCCTCTAGGGCAAACTTGTAAAGATGCTCATCAAGTCCTTTAGTAGCTACCATTTGCTTTACCTTTGAAGAAAAGATGTTATATGAATTTTTTAAATTATTAATAAAGGGTAGAGAATTCTACAATGGTGGGATCAGAGTGAGACAAGAGATGCAAGAGAGTGCTTATTCCCCTAAAGAGGTTGAAAAAAAGTGGTATGCTTTTTGGGAGAAAAAGGGGTTTTTTACAGCCGATGTCCACTCCGAAAAACCCTCCTACAGCCTAGTCATGCCTCCCCCCAATGTGACGGGAAATCTCCATATGGGGCATGCCCTTGTCAATACGCTGCAAGATATCATCGTCCGCTGGAAAAGGATGGACGGTTTTGAGGTGCTTTGGGTGCCTGGGACCGACCATGCGGGGATTGCCACTCAATCGGTTGTTGAACGAAAACTCTTTGCCGAAACTGGCAAAAGGAGATTTGAATTCAGCCGTGAAGAATTTTTGGAACACGTTTGGGCTTATAAAGAGCAGTATGGAACTGCTATTTTGGAACAAATCCGCCGTCTTGGTTGTTCCTGTGACTGGAGCCGTCTCCGTTTTACCCTAGATGATTCTGCAAGCCGCGCTGTTCGGGCGATGTTTGCCAAAATGTTCAATGATGGCCTCATCTACCAAGGAGATTATCTCGTTAACTGGGATCCGGTCTTAGGCACAGCATTAGCTGATGATGAGGTCGAATATGAAGACAGAGAAACTTCAATGTGGCACCTCCGGTACCCTTTGGCTGATGGGACAGGATTTGTAGTCATCGCAACGACCAGACCTGAGGTCATGTTGGCCGATACTGCGGTAGCTGTTCATCCAGAAGACGAAAGATACAAACATCTGATTGGTAAGGAGATTTTACTACCGATTACAAATCGTAAAATTCCTCTAATTGGGGACCCCATGGTTGATCCAGCTTTTGGATCGGGTGTAGTTAAGATCACCCCTGGCCACGACCCTAACGATTATGAACTTGCTAAAAGACACAATCTCCCCATGATTAACCTTCTTACTAAAGAAGGTCGCTTCAATGAAAACGGAGGTCGTTTTGCTGGTTTAACTGTTGAAGAGGCAAGGGTTGCTGTTGTCCAAGAAATGGAAAAACTGGGCCATTTCGTTAAAAAAGATAAACACCTCCATCGAGTCGGCCGTTCTTATCGCTCTAAAGCCATCATCGAACCTATGCTCTCCAAGCAGTGGTTTATCCGGATGGATCATTTCAAAGATCGGCTTAAAAAAATTGTGGATAATGGGGAAACGCGCCTTCTACCCCCACATTGGGGACCCACCTACCATCATTGGATCGATAATTTACGCGATTGGTGCATCTCTCGACAGCTTTGGTGGGGACATCGCATCCCCGTTTGGCATAACAAAAAAGATCCGACCAAAAAAATCGTAATTGTGGATGAAATCCCTGAAGCGATAAGCAAAAATCCTGAAGAATGGGAGCAGGATCCCGATGTTCTGGACACTTGGTTTTCGGCAGGGCTCTGGCCATTCTCCACCCTGGGTTGGCCTGAAAAAACCCCAGAATTGGAACGCTTTTACCCTAACTCAACTCTTGTTACTGCCCACGACATCCTCTTTTTCTGGGTAGCTCGAATGCTCTTAATGGGTGATTACGCGCTAGGAAAACCCCCTTTCCCAGAAACCTACATCCATGGATTGATCTTTGGAAAATCGTATTGGAGAACTTCTAAAGATGGAATGATCGCTTACTGTTCTAAAGAGGAGCGAGATAGTTACGACTCCGGCAAACCAGTTCCCAAGGATGTCCAATCGAAATGGGAAAAGATGTCGAAAACCAAGGGAAATATCATTGATCCTATTGAGATCATTGATAGCTTTGGAGCTGATGCTACCCGGTTAGCTCTTGCCTCCTGCCCAACTTCACAAAGACAAATTGATATCGATCGGCGTCGCCTAGAAGATTACAAACACTTTGCCAACAAGTTTTGGAATGGGGCAAGATTCGTCCTCATGAATCTTGAAGGGGAAAAAATCGAGGGTCCTCTCCATCCTGATCTCCTTCTGTTGGAAGATAAATGGATCTTGATACGACTTAAAAAAGTCATTCAAGAGGTAAATGAAGCGTTGGCTGGATATGGCTTTGATAAAGCTGTCTCCTCCGTTTATCGCTTCTTTTGGGATGAATTTTGCGCCTACTATCTTGAGATAGCTAAGCCTGTTTTAAGGGACATTCAAAACCCCCGCCGGAAAGAGAAACAAAAGCTTCTCTTTCTGGTTTTGGAACAGGTTGTCCGCTTACTTCATCCCTTCACCCCTTTCATCACCGAAGAACTTTATCAGGTATTGAAAGGCTTCAGTGATGAGTTAGCCTCTCCATCTTGTGCGATTGCTCCCTACCCTAAAGATTTACCCCTTCCATTCGAAGAGGGAAATACTTTAGCCATGTTTTCAAAACTTCAAAATACAGTTGTTCAAATCAGAAATGTCCGAGCAGAGATGAAGATACCTCCTGGAGAGGTTTCACCCCTATTTCTGATAGGTAACGAGAGGGATCTCGCCCCCTTAATGGCTCATCAGGCACTTTTAAAGGCGCTCGTTAAAGTTGGAGAGATCACTCCATTAGCTGACATTCCAAATCTTCCTCTCTATTCTTCGGCATTTGTAGAGGATGTTCAATTGATTGTTCCTCTTCCTCCTCATCGTCTCGATGCGGAAAAAACACGTCTTTCAAAAGAACTAGAGAAAACAGATGGAGAGATTTCTCGTTTGGAAGCGCAACTCGGCAACTCAGATTTCCTAGAAAGGGCTCCAAAAGATTTGGTTGATAAACTACGAAATCAACTTAATGAAGCAACTGAGCGTAAAAGGATGGCATCGGTCACTCTTAACACATTAAGCTGAAAAGAATTAGTTTAGAACCATAGCAGAGTCTAAATCATAATACGTTAAATCGAGGTACTGATCAACCTGTGGATCTGTTTCCATTCCATTTTGCGGCTCGATCTCTGATTCTTCAAGGGGTTCGTCCTCATCACTATCAGAGACAATGAATTCCTCTAACACCCCTATATCTTCTAAATATTCTTGGTAGAGAGAAAGGGCCTCGAAAAGAGAAGTTTGAAATCCTTTGCTCATAATTGCCGCTTGAAAGCTAGGATCATATCTTTTAAAAGCATCTCCCTCGGGAGAGTAACGATTAGACGATTTTTCTAGTAAAAGGTTATATTTTTTCAGAACAACTATAGGATTTGGTGGTTTATTTTGACCCTTAGTGGATAAAACCTCTTCATAAAGAAAGATCACCTCTTTGATAAGTTCTGCGTCGCGTGGCTGAGAGCCACTCCTTTCTCTTCGGAAGGGTCTTTTTTTTAAATTTAAATCAAAGCTATTATCGACTCCTATCGCAGGAACAAATGTTTCCTCTAAAGCGAGCCTGGAATCAATAGTTTTCTCGGTATATTTCACATCAAAATAACCATTAGGAAATTCTTCAGCATCAGGGCACTCTACAGGTAACCCTTCCCCCTTTTCGTTTTCCCCATAATAGACTCTGAATTTGACGGCTGGATCAAAACGGACTTCGCGGGTATTTTTGGAAATTGATCGTTTTGCAACCTCATCTACGTTATCACTTAAAGGAGAATTTGATTTTTTAGGATCTAAGGATGCCGAGGTTGTAGGCCTACAAATAACAGTCATGTCGCTGTCGATCATGATGCACTGGCCTCTGGTTGGGAAATTTGGAGGTACTCCTCAAAAACCTTAATCGCTTCAGAAGGGTCTTTTTGAAACTGCTCACTCAAGATCAATTGTTGATATTCTAAAACTGATTGATTATTTGTAGAAGAGATTCTAACCATATAATTATTGTCTCATCTTTAAATTTAGAATAGATTAAATAAAAAATATTAAATAATTAATTTTTACAAATAACAAACGCATTCTATTTCTTCTTCTATTTCTGTGATCCCCAATAACTGCATATAGTGCTTATATTTTTGAACAGCTTCCAGTAGAGGTTTCTGGAATTTTTCAGACATCACTAAACTTTGGTAGTCTGTTTCGTGATTTTTAAAACAAGCTCCATCACTGGAATAAAGAGTCTTAATTTTGTGAACTAAGATTCTATATTGAAGAAGTACTTCCTCCCTTGGAGGAGGAAATAGCTTTCCTGAAACGGGCAGCAATTTTTGGTGCAGAAATGCTACCTCTTTAATCTTTAATGGGTCAACAGGCTTTACCCCCGTTTTAGACCGAACGAAAGAATGATTTATTTTAAATCTATCCCCCTCTTCCAAATGAGGAACAAACGAATCTTCTAATGAGATCGATCTATCGATCGTATATTCATCATAAACCTCATCGGCCTCGTCTTCATCACCCAGCGATAATGAGCATAACCTCGCAAAATCTCTAGAAATTGGACACTTGACCGGTAGCCCATTGCCCTCTTCATCCTCGGCATAAAGAATACGAAGAGTTTTTTCTTTATTAAAACGAACATGACAATTATCTTTGGGTAATTTTTTGCTTGTAATTTCTTTAATTTTAGTTACAACACCCAATGAAGAAGGAGGTATTTCATCGCATAGTTCTTGAGGGCGGTTGTAATAAAATGAATTCTTGAAATAATTTAGGGGCCAAAAAATAATTACCTCACTCGGTAGCTGAACGAAATTTAAGAATTATTTGTTAAATGCTCTGAACGAAGAAGAGCTAAAAAATCCCTCGTTTCTGATAGAACAACAGGCGATAGGGCAAAAAGAGCAATCAAGTTGGGGAATGCCATGAGTCCATTTGCGATGTCAGATAAAGTCCAGACAACTTCCAAATTAAGGAGAGCTCCTGGAAGGATAATTGCTGTAAATAAAACCCGATAGAAGGGCACAACCTTTTCTCCCACGAGATATTCGACACATTTCTCGCCGTAATAAGCCCATCCTAGAAGAGTGGTAAAGGCAAATAGAACAAGCCCGATTGAAACTATGATCCCTCCCCCCATCGGAATAACCGACTCAAAGGCTTGGACGGTTAGGGCTGCACCTGTGATAAAAGCCCCATCTTCTCCTCTAAGACCAAGGACTCCAGTTACCCCTAAAACAAGGGCTGTCACCGAACACATCACAACAGTTGCGAGAAAGCTACCAGTCATCGAAACCATTGCCTGGCGACCAGGATGATCGCTTCTGGCGGCTGCCGCTGCAATAGAGGCTGTCCCTAAACCAGATTCTGAAGTCATGAGACCTCTACTAATCCCTGTTTGCATCGCGATCAAGAAAGAAGAACCGAGAGCTCCACCGATAAAAGCCTGCGGAAAAAAGGCAGAATAGAAAATATCACTGATAGCGCGTGGGATCTCTGACACATTCGCCAAAATCACAACAAGTGCTCCAGCGATATAGAAAAGCGCCATCATCGGAACGAGGAGACTTGCGGTTTTCCCAATGCTCTTAACGCCACCCAATAGAGTTAACCCAGTAACTACCATCAGAAGGATGCCACTCCACAAAGGATCGATCGAAAATGTGGCGTGCAGGACGGCAGAGACACTATTGGCCTGTAAAATATTTCCGCCGCCAAACGAGGCGACAGCTCCAAAAAAGGCAAAGGCTAAGGCTAAACTTTTCCACCCAAGACCTCTTTCGATAAAATACATAGGGCCGCCGCACATTTCTCCCCTCTTATCGGTGATCCGATATTTGAGAGCTAAAAGAGCTTCGGCATATTTTGTTGCCATCCCAAGAATTGCAGTGAGCCACATCCAAAATAGAGCACCTGGTCCGCCTACAACAAAAGCAGTTGCAACACCTGCGATGTTCCCAATGCCCATCGTGGCAGCGAGAGCCGTCATAAGGGACTGAAAATGGGAAAGATCTCCCTTACCCCCCTTTTCGTCAGTAAAACCAAAAGCCAGTTTTAAGGCGTACCAGAGATACCGAAACTGGATACCACGCAAGGCAATCGTCAAAAAGATCCCCACCCCCATTAAAAGAGCAAGAAGAGGGACTCCCCAGACCCAACTGTAAAAAGTATGGAGCCAACTATCCAACACGAACCTCTTGTTCCTTCTTGACCACTTCTAAAAAGGTGTTTGTTTCTTTAACCAAAACTGGTTTTAAGAAAATCAGGGCCAAAAGGTTAGGGATCGCCATTAAACCATTAAATATATCAGCAATATACCAGACAGTCGACAACTCAAGAGCTGCACCTGGAATCACAAGAAGAGCGTATACAATCCGGTAAGGAATGATCGCTCTTACGCCAAAAAGATATTCTGCACATTTTTCGCCGTAGTAAGCCCAGGCTAGCAAAGTGGAGAAAGCAAAAAGGATGAGGCCAATGCTGACTACAACTCCAAGTCCCGACGCTGTTGATTCAAAAGCTGCAAACGCAAGGGAAGCCCCCCCCATTCCAGCTTCATTTGACACAACACCCGTCACAGCAAGGACGAGACCCGTCAGAGTGCAGATAATCAGCGTTGAAATAAGTGCACCTGTCATGGTGATCATGGCTTGTCGCCCTGGATTATCTGTTTTAGCAGCCCCGGCGCAAATAGAGGAAATTCCAAGCCCAGCTTCGTTCGAGAAAACACTCCGAGAAACACCTTCTCGAATGACAAGAAGAAGAGCTCCGCCCATCGTTCCGCCTAGAGCAGCTTGCGGAGTAAAGGCTCCTTGAAAGATCAGCATGAAAGCATCACCAATCTTATCCCAGTGGGAAAGAAGAACAAATCCTCCTCCACAAAGATAAAGAACGGCCATGATCGGCACCAAAAAGCCAGCGACCCGTCCAATTACCCGAACGCCTCCGAGCGTAATGATGCCGGTAAAAACACAAAAGATAACACCCGTTGCCCAAGTACCAAGCGAGAAGAGATTGCCCATGGCCTCGCCAATGGCATTCACTTGAACAAGGTTCCCAGTTCCAATCGCAGCAACGGCTCCAAAAAAAGCAAAAATCATAGCTGCTTTTTTCCAACCCAGCCCTTTTTCCATGTACTGCATAGGGCCGCCCATCATCTCGCCGCGAGAATCGACCTCTCTATAACGGACTGCTAATAGCGATTCGGCATACTTGGTCGCCATTCCAAATAGAGCCGTGATCCACATCCAAAAAATGGCGCCGAAACCTCCAACGGTCACAGCGGTTGCCACTCCAACGATGGTGCCAGTTCCGATAGCTCCAGCAAGGGAAGTCATCAAAGCATCAAATGGAGAGATATCTCCCTTCGAATCCTTTTTTTGTCTCTGAAAAACTTGTGAGAAAGCGTAGCCGAGATAGCGGAACTGCACGCCTCTCAGGGTAAATGTTAAATAGATCCCCGCACCAAGGAGAAGACTAAGAAGGGGAATGCCCCATACCCAGGTTTTTAGATGAAGAAGGATGGCGTCTAATCCAGACAAAAGGGTCTCTCCGAAAATAGTAATGGGAGAAAAATATTACCTTACCCCCGATTTTTCTCTAAACTTTCAATAATATTATAGTACAATTCTTGAGCTTACAGAAGAGATTTTTTTAATTTATCTAAGTAATTCGTCCCTTTTAAAGAAAGCAAAGAGAACGCTCCCTCATTTTTTGTTATTGGATCGAGCAAAAGTTTCAGCTTATCTTCAGAAAAATTGCCCCCTTTGATGGCGATTCCCCTAATAATTTCCTTCATTTCTAAAAGTAAGTAGTAAATCAAAAGAGGAGATTCCCCCTCTTCGACCACAGGAACCCAAGCCCCCTCTCTTGGAAGCTCCCTCGGATGTAAACTTTTCAGAGGAAAAAGCAACAAGGTATCAGATGGAGCTTCTTGGTCAAGCCAGACCAGAGTGTCTAACAATGTCGCCCCCAAAGGTAGTTCCTCTGGCTGCAAGAAAAGATGGACTCCCCTTCTCTCCCACAACGCCTCACCCGCCGCCTCTTTAAATAGCATCCCCTTCTCTACAACTATTTCACGAGTGAACAAGATGGGTGGGTTGACATCTGAGAAAGGAAGACCGAAAGTTTGCCCTTCGCCTAAAAAAAGCGTTCTTTTCATACGACAAGAGAATAGGCGGGATTAAAAAAAACGGAAACAGGATAAAAGGATCCGAAAAATAAATAGAAAAATAACAGGACCGCCCAACGGGCGATCCTGTTATTAAATTTGAATTCCTAGCAAATTTATTAGTCTTGATTTATCTTGAAAAATGGAAGCAATTTAATTATAATTTTTTTTAAAACTGTAGGTTTTTAATGGCAGCTGTTCCTCGCAAATTTTCCCCCGCCGATGTTAATCATAATGCCGCCTTGTTATGGAAGTTTCCAAATGGGCCTATCGTGGCTAAAGGAGATCGGCTGGAGAAGCTAGCCCCTCTTGGGTCCATTTGGTTAGGACGATTAGTCTTTTGGATTAGAGATTGGTGGTCAAAGGGAGAAGAAACAAAGAAAGTGAGTGCTCTGACCCTCGATACCTTTAACAACATGCAAAGTTTGATGAAGCAAAAGGACTCCCATTGGCACTTTGTTGATTATAAAGGTGAATGGATGGGTGAAGAATTAACTGATTTTGTCACCTATGAAATGTTAGCAAAAAGGTTTGTCATTGAACATCCTCATGATCCTTCTTTAACACCAGCAGCTCAGGCGATCGAAGAGACTTTTAATGGGATAGATTTCACCCAAGGGATCGAAGGTGTTACAAAAGAAGATGTCATCTACTACAAAATTTCTGGCACCATTCTTTTCAATGCCAACAGAGTTTATGACCAAGCGGAAGGTCCTTCCCTCTATCCCGACGAATTGGCATATCTTAAACAAGAAATTAAAGCCGGCTTAATGCGTCATGCCTCTCCTGAATTTCTCACAAATCAAATTAAACGTCGTACAGAACGATTGTAGTCTCAACACCTCATCTCTACCTTGTTCTTTTTTCGAGGAAGGAAGAAACTAGGGTAGAGATGTTTTTTCACTCGACGATCCCGATCCCTACTCTCGCAGAGGTTTTAGAGAAATTGCCTTTGGAGCTATCTGAGGCCCTATTTATCCAATCTTATCGAGAAAAGGTGGCAAGATTATTGAGGGGACAAGGGGGCTTTTTATTAGTCTTGGGTCCCTGCTCTATTCACCATGTAGAAAGCGCCTTAGAATATGGGCAGAGGATAAAGGAGCTTCAAAAGAAGCTTGGAGACCAAGTTCTAGTTGTCATGAGAGCTTTTCTGGAAAAGCCAAGAACATTGGTCGGCTGGAAAGGGTTTATGACCGATCCAAAAAGAAGCTCTCCTCCAGATATTAAGGATGGGATTTTTGAAGGGAGAAAACTCTTTTTAGAGCTTTTGAAGATGGGGGTTCCGGTCGCCACTGAGTTTTTGAATCCCCTCCTCTCTCTTTATACCTCTGATCTTGTGACGTGGGGATGTGTGGGGGCCAGAACTTCTGCCTCCCCTATTCATCGAGAGCTTGTCTCTTCTCTTCCCATGCCTGTGGGTTTCAAAAACAGCGTCGATGGATCGATCGAAATTGCCCTCCAAGGAGTGATCGCTGCACGGCAACCGCAGGCCACCATCCTGCCTGACAGAGAGGGCAAAATTCACCTGGTTGAAACAGCTGGAAATCCCCATACACATCTCGTTCTCCGCGGCGGACCATCAGGTCCCAACTTCAACCCCCAATTCCTCGATCGGGTAGAACAACGCCTTCTTGAATTCGAAATAGAGCCTAAAATTCTCATCGATTGTGCTCACGACAACTCTCGGAAAGACCTAGAAAAGCAAAAAGAGAACTTTCTCAACGTTTTCGAAAGGTATTCACAAGGGGAAAAAAGAATCTTAGGAGCTAATATAGAAAGTTTTATCGATCCGGGCAAAGGAAACTCCCCTAGTCTCTCAGCTACAGATCCTTGCCTAGGTTGGCAAGAAACAGAAGAGCTCCTTCTTCATTCAATCAATTGATTGCCAATTGTTTGCAATTTCATCAAAAGCTTTATTGAATTAATAAATTGTCGAGCTATGTATGTAATAATTGGTCTTTTTACGGGGGTATTGTGGCTAAAATTCTTTCTGCAGGAGAAACTGCTCCTGATTTTACTCTTCATGTGACACCGGATCAAACTCTTTCCCTTAGTGAACTGCGAGGGAACCCGGTGATTCTTGCCTTCTATCCTGCCGACTGGAGTCCTGTCTGCAGTGATCAAATGACTCTTCTCAATGAGATTTTACCTGAATTTAAAAAGCATCGCGCCGAGCTATTGGGGATTTCTGTCGACGGATACTGGTGCCACACAGCTTTTGCAAAACAGGGTCATTTGCATTTTCCCTTGCTTTCCGACTTTGAACCTAAAGGGCAAGTAGCAAGATTATATGGAGCCTACTATGAGAAGGGGGGGGTTTGTGAACGGGCCCTTTTTGTGATTGATAAGGAGGGAAAGATTGCTTGGAGTTATCTTTCTCCGATGGGAGAAAATCCAGGAGCTGATGGGATTTTAGAAGCTCTTGAGACGTTAACTAAAAAGGAGAACGAGGATGCTCAAAAACCAAGTCTCGCCAGATGATCACATTCAAGGCAGAACCAATGCCTTGATCACTCTTGTTGAATATGGGGATTATCAGTGCCCTTATTGCGGCCTTGCCTATCCGATTGTTAAAGCTTTGCAAAACCATTTCGACGACCAACTCTGTTTTGTTTTTCGCAATTTTCCTTTAACAGAAGTTCACCCTTTAGCAGAACCGGCAGCAGAGTGCGCTGAATTCGCAGCCACCCAGAATCGGTTTTGGGAAATGCATGATCTACTTTATGAAAATCAAGGGAGATTCAATCACCCCCTTTTTCAGGAGTTGGGTCAAATTTTAAAATTACCGGTCGAAGATCTAGAACAAGCTATTGAAAATAAAGCCTTCGAATCAAAAATTCGAAAGGACTTTATCGGTGGGGTAAAAAGTGGGGTCAACGGGACGCCAACATTCTTTATGAACGAGCAACGCTACAACGGCCCCGTTGAATTTCAATCGATGGTATCTGCGATAGAATCGCTCCTGACGTTGAAATAGAAAGGTTAAAAGGGTCTGAACATTGACAAACTGAATGTTTTTGCCTTACCATAAAGTAAGGAAATATAAAATTGGTAAGGAGATTTGTCGGATGGAAGCGGTTGTTACTAGCAAGGGACAAGTAACCATTCCTATATTGATTCGAACACAAGCTAAAATCTCCCCCGGGTCAAAGCTCGACTTTCAAATTGAAAGTGACGGAACACTGAAAGTGAGTTTGATAAACCAAGAAGTTTCACAACTCAAGGGCATGGTAAAATCCAAGCGACGGAAGCCAGCTTCACTAAAAGAAATGAAAAAGGCTATCCATGATGCCTCCAAAAAGGCTATGTCATGATTGGTTTGGACACAAATGTGGTCGTTCGTTATTTGGTGCAAGATGATCCTAAGCAATCTGAGGAGGCCAACCGCCTCATTGAACGAGCTGTTGCTGAAGGAGAAATATTGGGCATCTCTCAGATATCCCTTTGCGAAATCATCTGGGTATTAGAACGATGCTATGACGCCAACAAGCAAGAACTCATCAACGTCCTAAACCAACTTTTGCAAACCCTCCAAATACAAATCGAACGTGATGATATTGCACGGCAGGCACTACGAGATTTTGAAAATTGCTCTGGTGTCGATTTTTCAGATTGTCTTATAGGTAGGCAAAACGTTTCTAATAACTGTTCCTTTACTTACACTTTTGACAAAAAAGCCGCCAAAAAGTTAGACGCCACGTTCAAATACATTAAAGATTAAGCCTAGGAATTAATTCCCCCTCAACTCCACTTTTTAAATAAAATAGATATTTGAGATTTTACCTAAAAGAAGGCTATTCTTTTGAGGCATGAGGTTGTCTCTTTTTCTTTTACTTGCAGGATGTGCCTGTCCAGATCTAACGATCTATACCAGGTATGACACGCCAGAGAGATTGGCAAGCAGTTACATGCGAACCCCCGATCCCAGGCGGTGTTCGATTAACACTCAGGGGCAAACACTCATTGTCAACTGGTATCTCCCCGAAATAGAGGGATATCGGGTCGAATTGACCCGTGTCTTCCGAAACGGGGAGAGAAAAACCGACTCCTTTGGATTCAATGGCGTTTCAGGACGTTACGAGATCTCCCTCCGAGGTAACGACTATTTTGAAACAGGGGGTCTTCTTTCCTACCAAGCCATCCTCTTACACAACGAAGAACCTATCAAAGTGATCACCCACCCTCTTTATGTCGAACTGATCACCACCAAACGGGAACAACAGCAACGAGCTCCAAAAAAATAGCTATAATTACGTTATTTATTGACGTTTATTAATGTAACGATGTAACATTACATTAATTATCGAGGGCATTTTATGAGAATAGAAACTGCAGTTCTTCCACCTTCTGAAACATTCCCAACATCACCCGATTCACTCCCCTGTTTCTATGTGCCACCCACTCAGATCAGCTTTGGTGATGTTTTTTTTGCCACTTTAAGAGCGCTTGGACAACTACCTGGGCAAAACTTTGAAAATATAAAAGAATTTTTTGGTGAAAATGTACAGTCTCACAATACTTTTCAATTTAAATTCCCTCTTAAAGATACTCAACAGGCCGAATATTTTATTAAAACTATGTGGATTAAAACGCAGCAAGCCCATCGCTTTGTTCCCGTATTTACAGACTGCCGATATAAAGAGCGAACCCATTTAGGCTTTATTAGAGAGGTAGACATTCTCGATGGCCCTACAATTAGAGAACATGTTGTTGTCGATCCAAACTCTCCCGCAGTTATTTTTATTGAAGAATCGCAAGAATTACCCAATGGGGTAGTTATTCCTGGGGGTTTTGCAGCTCTTAATTCTGTTATCCAAGAGGATGGCTACTGGTATTTTGCCTGTACATATGTTTATTCTCAGGCTCCGCAAGACCAAGTAGTGGAAGAGAGAAAAGAGATGTTTAGGGAAACCCATCGGAGGATGCTCTCCTTTATCGAATCAGGTGAGACCGAGACTGTTTATCAGGAACTTATGCAATTCGGATCTTGATTCTCAATTAATCAACGAGGGTTACAAGAGGGGGTATGCTGATTAAACATAGCCCCTACTCCGTGACAGAAACTGCCGATCGTTTGCAGAAAATATTGAACTCCAAAGGGATGCACATTTTCGCCATTGTTGATCATTCGGGTGGCGCCCACAAAGTTCACATGGAACTACGGGAAGAAAAAGTGTTTATCTTTGGCGATCCAAAGATCGGTACTTTTCTCATGCAAGAGAATCCCCTGATTGGCATCGAACTCCCTTTAAAGATCTTAATTTGGCAAGATGGGCAAAATCTTACCCAAGTAGGCTACACCAATCCCCTCTCTTTCATTGACGAATATGGGATCATGAAAAATGCTCAGTTTCTTCTAAAAATGAGTGATGGTTTGGCGCAGATCGTCTCTGAAGTCATCGAATAGCAAACAAAGCTTAATGGGCAGATTTCTCTGCCCATGTTTTTTAGAAGAGAAGAAGCGCGAAGACGAAGGCAAAGAGAGAAAATGACTCAATGATACCCACAGCTGCGAAGCATTTACCGTAGAGGCTAGGGTTTTTAAGGGTCGCTTGGATCCCTGTAGCACAGACTTTTCCTTGATAGATGGAGGAGAAGAGTAAAGCCAAGCCCGAAAATATCCCAATCGCAATCCCAGAAATAGGAGAGAGAGTTCCCGCCCTGATCGCTCCTGCCATCAAAAGCATTAAAACGAATCCGTAGATTGATTGAGAGGCTGGAGCAGCAGAGAGACCAATAAATTTACCGTGTCCTTCATCAGTTCGGGTCATAGCAGCATGGGAGGCTTGACCTGCGATGTAGCAACCAATGCTACTCCCGATACAACCCATCCCAAGCGCAATCGCTGGACCGACCATATTATAATCCATTTTTTACCTTTCCTTTTTTAACTCTTTTAAAGGACGGAAGGGTTTACCTCCTCCCTCAAAACTATAGTGATACCACTCTAAGAAATTAAGACGAAGCCCATGGATCACTCCACCCATGATACCAAGCCCCATATTAACAAGGTGCCCAATCAAAATCACAAATACAGAGATAAATATGGGTAGCTTCTGAGCCATCTCATAGATGGTCACCGACAAAATGCCTCCTGCTAAGGCGAGGGCATATAAGCGGAGATAAGAGAGGGTATCGGCTAAAATCTGAATAACCGTCATTAATTCTAAAAGGCCTTTTAAACCATGCTGAATAATAGCCAACATCAACACAAGAATAGAGCCGACGATCATCATCTCTTTTCCAAGAATTCCCGTTATCTCTTTATCCCATCCAAACCAAAAATACAAAATGGAGGTGTAATCAAACTTATAAGGAACATAGAGATAGCCCCCCGCTAAAAATATAACCCATCCTATCAGAGCCCAGTTTCTTAAAGCATAACGGCTCATGGACAATAGGAGATGGATCACACCGACAAATAAGGCAAGCTCCAAAAGAATAGAATCTGCAAAAGAGTCCAAAATAGGAAACTTCAAATTACTCTTAGCACTTTCAATCATCTCCCGGCCTGTAGTGGCATCTTTAATCTGAGGGTACTTTTGTTCTAACTCTTTATAGACAGTATCTTTGTGTTTAAGATGATAATCGGCTTTTTTTTCTGCCAAATAATGGATAAGAGAAACTTGCCTCAAGGGATGGTCAATATGAATAGGGATCCCAAAATAGCCATTAACAAGCGTTCCCCAAAGGATGCATCCGACCGAGAGGAGAGTAAAAAGGTTCAAGACCCGCTTCTTCATCCCCTGCAAATTGGGTTTTTTCCAACGGATAAAAAGGGCAATGACTAAAAAAATCAATCCATAGCCCGCATCAGAGATAATCATCGAGAAAAACAAAGCAAAAAATGCAAGGACCCACATAGAAGGATCTTTATCTGCTGAAGAAGGGGTATCGTAAATATCGACTAAATCCTCCCCCACTTTGGACCAGTTTTTATTCTCTAGATAGGTTGGTGGAGTTTCCCCCTTTTTAATGGCCACTTCTTCCGAAAAGATATTCGAAGCTTGAGCAAGTTTTGCTAACTCTTCGATTTTATTATGGGGGACCCAACCGATGACTGAAAAGGCTTTCCCTTCAGCTGCTGGAGATCCCGCGACAAGCGCCTTAGAATAAGAATCGAGATTCAGTGATTCAATTAATAGATCTAAAAGAAAGTCTCGGTAGGAGGTTAGTTTTTCTAAATGCTTTTCGCACCTGATCCGCTCCTCGTCATTCGCTTTAATCTCCTGATGGATCTGATCAATCGACTTTAGAGTTGAGATTTCAACAGCATCAGGAAGATGGAGAGGTTTTTGACCAATCCACACATAAGAATCCAGCTCTTCCCCCCTTGCAACTAAAATGAGTTCTGGAGGAGGTTTAGCACTTATAGATAGCGCGAAGAATTGAAAAATCAGTCCACTTTTCTGCTGAATTCTTTCCAATTTATCGTGATCGAAATGGCCAAAAGGTGCGAGCTCCCTTTTTTGGATTTCCAATTCGGAACGGCTCTTTTGTAAATCGGTAAAAGTTTGATAGGTATTGTGGATGTCGTTAACAATAGAGTCCCCCTTTTCGATGGGGACATCTGTCATAAGATTCTGTGGCGGAAAGTGATGGAGAGTCTTAATAGCATCGATGAGCCTCTTCGTCTTTGAAGAAATAACATCCGCTTTTTTCTCTTGGATAAACTCAATGATCCCTAATTTTTGTGCTTCTTTTAAAAAGTGACTTTTAGCCGAGGAGGTCCCTACAAAGAGAAATTTTTTTAGATCAATTCTCACGTTGCTTCCGCCTCTAAAAGTTTCTTTTTCGCTACTTTTGCACGAGCAACGCTTGCAAGTTCCAGATCCCCAAGGAAAACTTTGATTTTACGGATGTTCTGTTGGGTTCGCGGAATCATCACTTTTTCAAAAAGGTTAACGCGGATCGACACCTCGCGCCATTCCCGTTGCAAGGCATCAATCTTTTTTCTAGCCAGGTCAACTTCAATTCTTAGGCGAGTTACGCCTCTGACCTGTTCTATCCATCTCTCGATCCAGGGAGGGGTAGTGTAGAGGGAATAACTCAAAGGGGCAAAGAGAACGTCTTCAAGCTCATGTATTTCCACACCTGCAATGTTTTCTGCTCTCTCTTTCACCTCTTCCACGATTTCAATAGCATCTTGAGAAATCCCTAAAGGTTCATGGAGGCGGCTCCTTTCTCTTGCCAGCTTATCTTCGGCGCCTTGGAAGGCTCGCTCGTAATGGACATACTCTTCTCTTGCCTTTTCGACCTCTGACTGGAGCATGGCCTTTTTTAATTGCAAAGTTGGAAGGTATTTTTGCAGACGGGAGAGCCTTGTTGTTTCCTCTTTGAGTTGATTTTTTGTCAGTTTAAGGGTTGCCATCAGTTAGGCCAATATTTCTCAATCAGACGTTCTTTTACCCCTACCTCGTTTCTGTCAAAGCAGCGGGCTAAAATTTCCCATCCTTTATCTAGGGCTTTATCAATCGGATAATTAACGTTCAAATCCATCATCTCTTTTTCAAAAAGACCCCCATACTGAAGAAGCTTATCGTCCCATTTGGAGAGCTTAAAGCCCATTGCTTCTCTTTCGCGTGCTTTCTTGGACTCTGCAAAGAGACGGATCATGCCATTTGCGAGATCTCCATGGTCTTCTCGAGTCACTTTACCAATGACAAGCTGCTTCAAACGGGAGAGAGAACCAAAAGGATCTATCTTTCCATTGTGCAAGTAAAACTGACCTTCTGTGATGTAACCTGTATTATCAGGAACTGGGTGGGTAACGTCGTCGCCTGGCATAGTTGTGACGGCGATAATTGTAATCGCTCCGCTCCCCTCAATCATCACAGCTTTCTCATAACGAGAAGCTAAATCGGAATAAAGTGATCCAGGATATCCCCGGTTAGAGGGGATTTGGTCCATGGTGATCGCGATCTCTTTAAGAGCATCGGCAAAAGCAGTCATATCTGTTAGTAGAACGAGAACGTTTTTCCCTTCCAGTGCAAACCGCTCTGCGCAGGCTAAAGCCATATCAGGGACCAAGATGCATTCGACGGGAGGGTCTATGGCTTGGTGAACAAACATCACCGTCTTTTGCAAAGAACCCGAAGATTCGGCGTTATCAATGAACGCTTGGTACTCTTTAAATGTCAGTCCCATCCCTCCAATGATCACCACATCAGCATCAGTCTGATTAGCAATCCGCATTAACAGGGCATTATAAGGCTCCCCTGGAATGGAAAAGATAGGAATCTTCTGAGATTTGACGAGGCAGTTGAAGACATCAATCATGGGAATGTTTGTCTTGACCATCTCTCTTGGAATGATTCTTTTGACGGGGTTAAAAGAGGTCGCCCCAATAGGAATCTCTTCTCCAATGACTTTCGGTCCTCCGTCAATGGGGACTCCCGAACCAGAAAGTCTCCGTCCCAACAGGCGGGGGCCAAAAGTAGCCTCCATACCTCTTTTTAAGAATGTGAGCTTATCATTCGTTCTCAGACCTCGGGTGTTTTGAAACACCTGCAGAGTGACTTTTTCCCCTTCGATTCGAATCACAGTGGCAAAGGTGCTCCGCCCATCTTTCATGTCAATGCGGGCAAGTTCACCAAGCCCTACATTTTTAGCAAAGACAGTGATCAGGTTACCTTTTAAATCGACAATTCTTTCGTAAACAGTTTTCACCGAACACCTTCCCTGATCATCTCTTTAATTTCTTGCATTTTGAGTTCGGCCTCTAGTGACTTCATGGAAAGGAAATTCCAATTTTTGATCGTGTTCTGCAGATTTAAGAAGAAGTGACGCGCCTCATCATGAGTCGGAAAAGAAAAATTACTCCGATTGATCTCATTGATAAGAGGGAAAAGAGTCATCTGTCTTGTCAAAGGGCAGTAAGCATCTTCCTTATCGAAAGCGTTTTGCTGCAAATAAGCGCCGTCATAAAGCTCTGCCTTGAGGTAGACGATAAAGTCTGAGATGGCTGTCCCTTCTTCTCCAACAACATCCATTCTTCGACCAATTTCATGACCTCTTTGAAGGATCGATCTAGCCAGATCGACCATTCCGCTCCATCCTTCCATTTGTTTAGAAAGGATGGCGCCCACTTGATCAATATATTTCGACCAAGAGATGAGCGGGTCAATGGCAGGATAACGTCTGGCATCCGATCTTTCTCTTGATAGACCCAAAAAAGCTCCAACAACTGCAAGCGTCGATTGAGTGACAGGTTCCTCAAAGTTACCACCCGCAGGAGAAACGGCACCTCCGATAGTGACAGAACCTTGCTCTCGGCCCGGAAGGGAGATGACACCCGAACGCTCGTAAAACTCGGCAATACGAGAGGAGAGATAGGCAGGAAAGGCCTCCTCTCCCGGGATTTCTTCTAGCCGGCCAGACATTTCTCTAAGAGCTTGAGCCCAGCGAGAAGTTGAATCTGCCAGGAGGAGAATACTGAGCCCCATCTGACGGTAGTACTCTGCAATCGTCACTCCCATGTAGATGGAAGATTCCCTTGCTGCAACTGGCATTGAAGAGGTGTTGCAAATAATCACAGTCCGCTTCATCAGCGTATCCCCTGTATGAGGATCAGTCAATGTAGGGAATTCTCTCAAGACTTCGACTACTTCACCCGCACGCTCCCCACAGGCGACAACAACAACGATATCAACCGATGAGTATTTTGAAAGGTGGTGCTGTAAAACTGTTTTTCCTGCTCCGAAAGGACCCGGGCTACAAAAAGTTCCCCCTTTTAAGATCGGCAACTGAGTGTCAATGATCCGAAGGCCGGTTTCCATCATCTCAGTAGGCTTGATTTTAGTCCCTTCTTGTAGAGGAATTTTAATCGGCCATTTTTGGATCATCGTGACAGGAATTTCTTTCCCTTCACTATCCACTAAAACCGCAACCACAGTGTCAGCGGAATAGTTGCCCGCATCAACTACAGACTTGACTTTGTATCGTCCAAATAGACGGAAAGGGACCATGATTTTGTGCTGAAAACGGTTCTCAAGAACCCTTCCAAGAACGTCCCCCCGCTTTACCTCTCTACCAACTACATCGGCCTCTGGTGTGAAATCCCATCGGCGAGTTCGATCAAGGGCAGGTACATTGAGCCCTTTAGGAAGAAAAAAACCTGCCAGGTCGGCAAGAACTTCTAAAGGGTTCTGAAGGCCATCAAAAACGGTAGAAAGCAATCCAGGCCCTAATTCAGCTTCGAGAAGATCTCCCGAAAAAATGACATCGGTCCCCTCCTCTATTCCTCGCGTATCCTCATAAACTTGTAGTTTGGCTGTGCTTCCATTGATCTCGATGACCTCAGCCTTTAGAGAAAGGCCGCCTAACTGAACAAAGGCAACCTCCCCTTGTCTGATGGGACGGTCAAAAGCCACTTTGAGAAGGTTTCCGAAGGCCTCTTGGACCTTCCCTTTTGCTTGTTGTTCGGTGTCTAAAGTCATTTGGGAACTACTTCTAGGGAGAGAGAGATAAGATAGAATTGAACAATGTAAGCAAAGATTCTTTCAAAACTGAAAGGATCTTCCTTTGAAACATGATGCTCAACTCTTTCAAAAAGAAAATGATTAATCGACTCGGCGAGTTCGGCAGCTGTAAGATTTTGGTCAGTAAAAATAAGTTCTAGAGGAGAAAAATGTTCATCAATTTCATTTGGTCTCTCTTTTGAACGGAAATGTTGGAAGGTGGCGCGGGCTTTTTCCTCAAAAGCACCCCACCAACGGATAAACTCATAGGGGGACTTTTGGAGATAAAGGTAATACTTCTTTAACAACTCTTCAAAGTTAGCCAGCCTTTCTTCGTTGCTAGGAAAATTTTCCAAATAAGTGGAAAAAAAGAGGGGCATCCGGTCGGGATTAATCAGCTGTGTTTTTAAGGTCTCTTCATCGTATTGACCGAGGGGGCTAAATGGGTTTTTTAACCAAAAAGCCCTCGCATTTTCTATATCATTGAGAAGATAAAGCTGGCTACAAGCTTGAAAGTCTGAGGAAGTTAAATTTAGCTTTAACAAATCATTGAGTTCGCCAAAGGAGATAGATGGCGCAACTCCCCATGTAAGAGGAGGCAAAGAGAGAGTGAGAAAAATTTCGTTCCTCTCGAGAGGAATCATCCGTTATCCTTTCCAAATAAAATTTCTCTTAAGTCCCTTCGAATATAACTGACCAAAAGGTCAAAGATCGCTTGCGACGAGAAATCGAGAGAAATATGCTTATCTTTTAGTTTAACTTGTACTCCACCAGAAAGATCCCCTGTTTTGGCATCGCTTTCAAGCGTCGACAGACTATGTCTAACAACCATTTCGCTTAATTTTTTAGACGAGATAGCTTCTGGAAGAATCAGTGTGAACCGGCTATTTAGCCCCTCTTTTTTTAAAGCATCTAAAAGAGAGTCAATGATTTTTTCAATAATCCCCTCTTCCTGCATTTTTTTATCGAGAAACGTATCGAGTTGCTTTTCAAAAAATTTTTCTTGCACTTCTTGCTGAAGAGACTGGATGCCCTCTTTCGCAGCTTGACGAAGAGAGGCAAGCGCCGTCTCCTTCTCTCTGGCGATCGACTCTCTTCCGTGCTGGAGAATACGCTCTTTTTCTTTTAGAGCTTGATTAACGATATCTTCGGCCCGACCTTTAGCGTCGCCAATAATTCGGTCAGCCTCTTGTTTAGCAGGATCTAGAGTCTCCTGTTCTATAAGGGATAGGATTTTTTGAAGGGCGTCTTCTTCCTTCTCTAGACTTTTCGGCATCTCGAGACTCTCATTTATTAATCAGAATATCTCTCTCGAGGAGGGTTTTTTTCAAGGTGAATAAAAGGTACACTATCCGCATGAAAACCCAACTATTCCTTATTTTGTTCCTCTCACCCCTTTTGGGAGAGGAAATTGAACAAGTAAAAAAAGAATCAATTGCTGAAAGCGATATTCGACTCCATTACATCAAAGCCCTTGAAATTCCGGAGGCTTGCGTGTTTGCCCCCCCTTCCGGATGGCTCGCTGCAGATCCTGAAAAATTTCCTGACAATGTACAAGCCATGGTGATCGGAAAAGGAAAAGGGCACTACCCGCCCTCGATGTACCTCTGGATTGAGCCCTATGATGGAACTCTAAAGGGTTACATTAAACAAATTCAAAAGATCAACGAAGATCAACTAGCGCAATTCAAAGACCTTGGTCAAATTTCGACAGAAACAGGCAATGCTGCTCTTTGTCAAGTGGATATGAAAAATGAATGGGGAGATGTTCGTTTACTCCATGCCGTTGTTGTACGTTATGGATCTGTTTATATCTTAACTGCCGCAGCTCTGAAAGATGAGTTTCCTGACTATTACAAGGACTTCTTCCGCTCTATCCGATCGATGAAAATTAATCCGGATGTTTTTGAACAAGTAAAAAGCCTTAATAAGCGTGCTAAACTGCAAGCTGAAGTTAATCGCCTCAAAGGTGAATGGATTAAATTAAAAGAGAAAGAACAACTTTCTTCAACAGAACTGTTTAATCAAGAGACATTTCAAGAACAAAACTGGAAACCATTTCTCAACTTCCTTTCCAAGGAATTAAATGAAATGGGAGATGGATGGCAAAACCATCTAATCGACAAAATTAAAAAAGAACTATCTTCACAAAAATAATTATTACTAACTTTAAAAGTTGCCTTTTCCGCAGTGTCTCAGAAGAAATCATTGCAGTAAAATGACGAATTTTGAGATATATCAGGGACATGGGCAATAACTTATTTTTTTCCCGATGATCAGCCCAAAAAACTTACCTAGGAGACCTCGATGAAACATCTCAAGAAGTTCATCACCTTATCGTTGCTATCCGCTCTCTTTACAGCACAAACTCATACGCTCGCTGCTGATGATTGTGCTGTTTACACATCTGGATGTGGCTATACAAGATGCCGCGAATGCCCTTCGCTCACGCCAGCTATTGCTCTTGGCGCTGTTGCTTTAGTGGCAATCATTGCAGTTGCTGTACAGAACACGAAGCATAAGCACAGTCACTGCCACTCTCTTTAAGGCAGAAAAAACAACATGATTTGGGTAGTACCGACGCACATTTGTGCTACCCAAGAATGGCCGCATCAATCGTGTGGGTGCATTTGACATAAGTGAACATTTGACGCCAGATTCCATTATCGACTCAAATTTGCACTCGATGCCCTTTTCGTATACTAGGCATCATATTCCTCACTTTTGTGCTAGATTCCTAGACTCAAGTTGTGTGTTTTCTATAGCCGATTAGTATATAGTTGCTTGTGAACACGTCTCGGAGTTTTTCTCTTTTGTTTTTGTTTCGGCTAACTCTTTTTTTCCTTACTTTTTCTTACTTAAGTGCCTCTGGGGCATGGATTTACGAGCCTGCATTCCCAACTGGATCTTCTGCAAGAGGAACTGCCCTCATCTACAAACAAACTAATTCCAAAGAGAAGTTTGAAGCTCGTTATCTTAAAACTGTCTCAGGCACTCAATTAATACTCTCACTTTTTTGGGCACCGATTCCTTTTCAAAGAGACGTCTCTCTCTCAGTCCAATTCGGCAATGGAGTTAAACAGTCCATTCAAGGAACTCTTTTAAAAGGGGGCCATAAAATAATTCTTCCAGCTCAAACCTCCTTTCGCATTGCCCAGGCTCTTTCAAGAAATCAAACCGTTACCTTTTCTATTCAATCTTTTGACACTGTTATCACCCCTGATGGCTTTTCGCAAGGCTGGACCCGTTTCCGCACCTTTCTCTAGTCTTACTTATCGAATAAAGCCGAAGAGCTGATAGGTTTAGATTAATTTTCGAATTTCGTGAAAGGGCGGAGAGAAGCTACAATAGATACATGCAAAAAGGTCATCATCTCTCTTTCCCCTGCACAAAGTGCGGGAAACCCGTAGGTTTTGGATTACAAGAAGCCGATTCGAATGTAAAACTCGAATGTAAAGAGTGCGGGGAAAAATACTTATTTGAAGAAGGGAGCTTATTAAAGGAAATTAGAAGTTTCCTCAGGCTCGTGGAAGCGATAAAAGGGGCTGAAAGCATTTTATCGAACACGTCTGTTGGTGTTCGAGTTGGCGATAAAGAGGTCCAAATTC
Source organism: Parachlamydiales bacterium (assembly GCA_020050175.1). Lineage (GTDB taxonomy): Bacteria > Chlamydiota > Chlamydiia > Chlamydiales > JAJFMK01 > JAGVKY01. The sequence continues at coordinate 1,406 of JAGVKY010000029.1, read as the reverse complement.
CCTATAAGTTGTTATTAACACGTCTAACTTCTCAGCTAGAACTAGAACTCAAGGGTAAAAAGATCACCCTTACTTTCCGCTCCGAACCCCTCAGAGACGCCTAATGAAAACCATCGATGAACTAAAAGAAATGACGACCTTGGTCGTTGATTCCAGCGACTTGGAAGTGCTCAAAAATTATCCTGCAAGAGATGCAACGACGAACCCAACCCTCGTTCTCCAAGCAGCAGAAAACCCCCGTTACCTTTCTATCATTGAAAAAGCCCTGATTCCTCTAAAAGGGAAAAATTGCTCCGATGAAGACCTGGTAGATGCAGTTTTAATTGCCTTCGGCCTCGAAATATTAGCGATTGTCCCTGGCAGAGTATCGACAGAGGTAGATGCTCAACTTTCTTTTAGTACAACTGAGAGTATTAAAAGGGCAAAAAAACTGATCAATCTCTACGAAAAGGCAGGCATTGAACGAAAAAGGGTCTTAATAAAACTTGCTTCTACTTGGGAGTGTTTACAAGCGGCCAAAGAGTTGGAAAAAGAGGGGATCCATTGCAATATGACCCTCCTCTTTTCGATTCCACAGGCCATCCTTGCTGCACAGGTGGGCGCTACCCTCATATCACCCTTTGTCGGACGTATCCTCGATTGGCATAAAAAACATAAAGGATTCCAAGGAACAGCGGATGAAGATCCTGGCGTCCTCTCGGTAAGAAAAATATTTGAAATACTGAAAGGGGCTGGCTCTCCAATAGAAATTATGGGCGCCTCTTTCCGCAATATAGGTGAAATCATTGCACTTGCAGGTTGCGATCTTCTCACCATTTCACCTCAGCTTTTTGACGAACTCCAAACCTTATCCCAATCTGTCAGCCGTAAACTTACCCCGCCTATCGAGAAAAAGGCATTACCTTTTCTAGATGAGAGCACCTTCCGGTTTCAATTCAATGAAGATGAGATGGCAGTCGATAAATTAGCCGAGGGGATACGCAAATTTGCAGCCGATACACGCACCCTCACAAAACTTTTAAAAGAAAAATTTTCTTAACCTTAAATTAATGAATTAATTTCAGAATGCTCTCCTAAATTCATGGGTTTTCAATCTCGATCTTCTTATCAATCAATTTTTTTTCCTTTGGTAAAGCCCTGACCATTCTGCGATTGATGTTGACAACCGCTCTGATCACTTATGGAGCTATCCTTTGTGTAAAAGCTATCTTTTCTAAAAAGATTGAGGCCGCTACTTTCATAGAGGCTTTTCTTCCTTAAGTAAATTATGGCTTCAATTCGTCAACATCTTCTGTATAGAGGAAATCCACTCAATAGCTTAAAAGAACATTTTGCCTTTCCAGAGTTGCAAAAAGAGATCGAGCTGTTAAAAGACTTAAGTCAAAGGGCTCTTTCCCTTCATCGAG
>JAGVKY010000076.1 GCA_020050175.1 Parachlamydiales bacterium | reverse complement strand
TTAATTTGCGCTTCTAAATGGAGCTCAAAATATCTAAGCCGACTTTTCAACAATTGATTAATAGATGCAATTGTTTTCTAAGATTTTCTTAAGCATTTGTGGCTTAAGGCTATAGAAGACAAAAAAAGAAGATGTTCTTTAGGGTTGATCTAGATCGAAAAATTTAAGATTAGCATTCTGCTTAATGGAATATTGCTTTTCCCATTGAGAGACGAATAGAACCATGGGTTTATCATTGGCATCTTTCATCAAAATGGAGTTGTAAGATTTTTGAAACAACTTAACATCACCCTCGATCCAAGAGCTACAGGTGTAAGGTAAAGAGGTCAGTTGCGTCTCGACACCATATTCATCTTGAAGCCGGTATTGCATCACTTCGAATTGAAGCTGTCCAACACCCGCATAGATGACATCGTCCCCCTCATGGTAGGGCCTAAGCATCTGAATCGCCCCTTCGCCAGTCAGTTGCTTGACGCCTTTATCAAAAGCTTTTCGTTTACCTACATCTTTAGGGGAAATTTTGGCAAAAATTTCGGGCTGGAAGCGAGGAAGAGGTTTAAAGTTAAACCCACCTTTAATGGAGATTGTATCACCAATCGCAAAAACACCGGGGTTAATCACCCCCACAACATCGCCAGGGTAGGCTTCGTCGAGAGTTGTCCTTTCACCCGAAAACATCGAATGAGGCCGAGATAGCCGAATCTCCTTTCCTAAACGGTGGTGCTTTACAATCAAATCTCTTTCAAATTTTCCTGAACAGATTCTCATAAAGGCAAGGCTATCTCTATGCCTTTTGTCCATATTTGATTGGATTTTGAAAATATAGGCGCTGAAAGGGGTTTCAATGGGGTCGATTGGCACTTCTTTGCCGGTTAATCCATCGGCAATTCGAGCTTGCGGCGGCGGAGCCAGGTGGATAAAAGCATCAAAAAATGGCTCTACCCCAAAGTTTGTCAAAGCAGAAGCAAAAAAGACTGGAGTCACATGCCCTTCAAGGAAATCTTGGACATTAAACGCGTTCCCCGCGACGTCTAATAAGCTTAGCTCTTCTTTTGTTTTTTCCAGTTCTGCTGGACCTATCTTCTCCAAAATTTTCGGATCATCAAGTGTTGTGACCTCAACATCTGCTTTTTCGGCCCCGCCTGTTGCTGTTTTGGTAAAAAAGAGACATTTCTTTTCGAGTCGATCGTAAACTCCACAAAAATCTCGGCCGGCGCCGATAGGCCAGTTATAGGCAAAAGTGTGAATCTGTAGGAGATTTTCAAGTTCATCCATCAGATCAAGAGGATCTCGGCCAGGCATATCCATCTTGTTGATGAAGGTCAAAATTGGGATTCTTCTTTGCCGGCAAACTTCAAAAAGTTTTCTTGTCTGTTTCTCAACACCCTTCGCTGCGTCGATGACCATGATGACACAGTCAGCCGCTGTGATCGTCCGATAGGTATCTTCAGAAAAGTCTTGGTGACCAGGAGTGTCTAAGATGTTGATAACAACATCTTTATAAGCGAACTGCATGGCAGAGGCAGTGATCGAGATCCCTCTCTCTTGCTCCATTGACATCCAGTCGGATGCTGCCATTTTGCGTCCCTTACTCCCCCGTACCATCCCTGCGGTGTGGATCATACCGGAATAGAGAAGCAATTTCTCTGTGAGCGTTGTCTTACCAGCATCGGGGTGACTGATGATCGCAAATGTTCTTCTTTTTGCAGTCTGCTTAGCTAAATCTGGATTCAAAAACCTTTTCTCACAGTTATTCTCTATAGAATACGGTGAATTCTATCAAAAATCCACTCTATTCCGAGTGGGTTACCCAAGCCAGTAGTTGTATTTTTTGATAAACCAAACTTTTACAATTTGAGTGAGAACACAGTACCCAATTAATGTAGCGATTAACCAGGGATAGTAGCTTAAAGGTAAAGGAACTAACCCAATGCTTGCTCCAATAAAGGAATAAGGGAGATAAATCCCAATTGCCATGATAATGGCTGTCGTTATCAAGAGTGGAGCAGAAGCAATACTTTGTATAAAAGGGATTTTTGAAGTTCTAATCATATGAACAATTAAAGTCTGAGAAAGCAGCCCTTCAACAAACCATCCTGATTGAAAAAGGGCTTGATTAGCAATGGTATTTGCGCCGAAATAAAACCACATCAGAGCAAAAGTCGTGTAATCAAAGATAGAACTAATGGGCCCAATAAATAGGGTAAATTTTGCAATCCCCGCTGGATTCCACTTCCTAGGCTTTATCAAGAACTCTTTATCGACATTGTCAAAAGGGATTGTGACCTGAGACATATCATACAATAGATTTTGAACTAAGATTTGGATCGCTTGCATCGGCAAAAAGGGGAGGATGGCACTTGCCCCTAGAATACTAAAAACATTTCCGAAATTCGAACTTAAGGCCATTTTTATATATTTAATGATATTACCAAAAGTTTTACGCCCCTCAATGACACCATCTCCTAAAAAGAGAAGATTTTTCTCTAGCATGATGATGTCAGCAGATTCTTTGGCAATATCGACTGCAGTATCGACTGAGATACCTATATCTGCCTCTCTAAGAGCCGGAGCATCGTTAATACCATCCCCTAAAAAACCTACAGTATGATCATTTGATTTTAAGGCATTGATAATTCTAGTTTTTTGGAGGGGTGAAAGCTTGGTAAAGATGGTTATTTTCTCGACAGCATCTCTTAGTTGATCATCATCTAATTTTTCTATCTCCTCACCTGTTAGGGAGCCCTCGATGGGCAAATTGACCCAACTACAAATCTTCCGAGTAACGATTTCGTTATCTCCAGTTAAGACTTTGACCTCAACGTTGTATTCTCTCAATTTGGCGAGAGCGTCTGCTGCATTTTGTTTAGGGGGATCTAGGAAGGCTAAAACTCCTAGCGCAATCAGATTGCTTTCGTCAGAGGGATGATAGACTGCGGGCCCTTCTTTGGAAATTTCCCTATAGGCAACGACTAAAACTCTTAAGCCATCTTCATTTAAGTCCGTTTTTAAACGATCGATTTTATTTCTGATTTCTTCTGTTATTGGGACAATCGATCCATTGACTTTTGCTTGGGTGCAAATCCCTAAAAGCTCTTCAGCAGCCCCTTTACAAATCAGGAGATGCTTTCCAGGGCCGCTTTCAACGATGACTGACATCCTCCGTCTTGTATAATCAAAAGGAATCTCATCAATTTTTTTATAGTTTTTACTTAAATTTAGCCTCTCCCCAGCTTCCTTATGTTCTAAAACGGCGCTATCTAAAAGGTTTTTTAGGCCTGTTTGGTAGAAGCTATTGAGATAACCATAATTAAGGACGTCATTATTCTCTTTTCCGTCGAGATTCAAATACTTATCTAGAATAATTTTATCTTGCGTTAGCGTTCCAGTTTTATCCGAACAAAGGACATCCATCGCTCCAAAATTCTGAATCGAATTTAGCCTCTTAACGACCACTTTTCTCTTGGACATATTGATGGCGCCGCGAGCTAAGTTTGCAGTAACAATCATAGGAAGCATTTCCGGTGTGAGTCCCACAGCGACAGAAAGAGCAAAAAGGAAAGCCTCAAACCAAGATCCCTTGGTCAACCCATTCAGTAAAAAGACGATGGGTACCATCACGAACATAAAACGGATCAAGAGCCAACTGACTTTGTTAACACCGATATCAAAGCTTGTAAGCGGGCGATAACCTGTAATTCCTTTAGCCATTGATCCAAAGTAACTTTGGTCTCCAGTCGCAACAACAACTGCAATAGCCGTCCCGTTGAGCACGCTTGCTCCCAAATAGGACATATTTGGCATCTCAAGGGGATTTTCAGATGTGCCTGGGATGAACGATTCGTCTTTTTCAACGGGGAGCGATTCACCCGTCAGAGCGCTTTGACTAGTAAACAAATCCTTAGCAACAATAAGTCGGACATCAGCAGGTAACATGTCCCCTGCAGAGAGACAGATGATGTCCCCTGGAACTAAATATTTAATCTCCAATTCTTCTTTATTTGGCGTAGACGTTTCAGTTTCTCGTCTTAAAACCGTTGCCTTTGTACTGACTAAAGCTTTCAGTTTTTCAGCTGCTTGATTCGAACGATATTCCTGAAAAAAACGCATCAAAATGCTAACAAACACCATGAAGGAGATGATGTAGACAGCATCCATTTCTCCTATTAAAAAGGAGACTAATGCTAAAAATAACAGTAAGATATTAAATGGGTTAAGGAAATTTCTTAGAAGCAGTAGATACCAACTTGGGGGCTTTTCATGAGCGATTTCATTTAACCCAAACTTTTTGAGTCTTTCTTTCGCTTCGGACTCCAAAAGACCTTGATCGGTCGTTTCTAAAGATTTCAATAAGTCATGGATAGGCATCTTGGCATCTTTGACTAGATTTGCCTCTATCAGCTTATTTTTTTCTCTGTGGTTATTGTTAGGGAGAACCCTTGAGTACAAAAAATGATGAATCCGATCCAAAAAGCCCATAGACCGGAACTTATCACATTTTTTTTTATCTATCCGTTCATTAGCGAGGTGGTCAGTCCGGTTGAAGACCTTTATTCCCCTTTCATCCTTATTGATCGTCAGGTTATTTCTTAAGGCTTAGAAGGTTATCAAAATAATGCGGCCTGCATAAGCCCATTAGATGCTACAAGGCTAGCAAACGTAAAGTTATCATTTGAATATATCTCCTATTACCGAGGCATTTTATCCTAACGACTTTTTAGCCTTTTCTTTGAAGAAATCTTGTTGAAGACAACTCTATTCACAAGCCCGTAAAAATTAAAATTATAAGAAGCTCCTACCTTAACACTAAATTCGAACAATCAGTGTTAAAACGAGCTCAAAAAGGACTTTGGATTTTGTGGTCCGGCAAAAATGGACGAACGGTTCACCGCTGAAGAGGCCACTGCAGTCTACGAACATCTCGAAAAACTCGTTTAGTTAATCACTAGTTATTCTACAATAAAAATCCTAAATAGGAAATTTATGCTCGTACGGCTCATATTACTATCAACTTTTTGTTTATTTAGTTCTTGTTTTGCAGACCCAAGAATAGATGAAATTTTGACCTATTGGTTTGGCGACCTTCCTAACGCGGAGCATTATCCAGAAGAGAAGAGTAAAATATGGTTTCGGGGAGGAGAAGAAGTTGATCAGGAGATTCGAAGTCGATTTGGGGAACTCGTCGAAGCTGCTGGCAACCATCAACTCGACAAGTGGAAAGAGACTCCTCGGGGTCGTTTAGCCCTCATTCTTTTAGTGGATCAATTTACGCGGAATATTTACCGCAGCACACCTAAAGCTTTTGCATTTGACTCCATTGCACGAGAGTTAACTATCGAAGGATTGGATGAGGGGGCAGATCAAAAATTATTTCCGATAGAACGTACATTTTTCTACCTTCCTCTAGAACATGCCGAAAACTTGGAAATCCAAGAGCTGTCTCTAGTTAAATTTCATGAGCTTGCAAATTCTGTACCTCTTGCCCTCTCTGAAACTTTTAAAAGCTTTGCCCACTACGCTAAATTGCACCAAAACATTATCGAAAAATTTGGCCGTTTTCCCCATCGGAATGTGATTTTAGAGAGAGAATCTACACCTGAAGAAATTGAATTTTTAAAAGGACCTAATTCCTCTTTTTAGAGAAGGCTTAAAAGTTTAGTTATGACAACGTAGGTTTTGGCTATCTTGTCGTGTAATCCTTGATTTTTCGTATCAATTAACTTTCTCCAAAGACTAACCGCAATCTCATCCCCTCCCAACCCAAGGCTTATTTTGACTGCCTCGTCCCTTCCCAGCAGCACAGAGTGAGAGAGAAATCAAAGCCGAAGCGGTCCGAACGACGGGAGGGCTGTGCTTTGCACGCTCGAGGATGGAGGATTGATTTATCAAGGGCAGAATGAGCCCCTTAAAGGGGACGCGGGGAACAACGCCCCATAGAGGCCTAAATCAATCTACATTTTTTTACTTGCGTTTTTCTAAAAAGCAAGCAATGAACACTTAAGAAAGCAGCTAGAAAGAGGTCCTATGAATTATATCACAGTTGGTAGAGAAAACAACGAGCCCATCCAGCTCTACTATAAAGATTGGGGCAAAGGGCAACCGATTGTTTTTAGTCATGGATGGCCTCTTACCGCTGATGCCTTCGAAGATCAGATGCTCTTTCTCACCTCTAAAGGTTACCGCTGCATAGCTCATGATCGGCGCGGTCATGGTCGATCAAGCCAACCTTGGTCAGGCAATAACATGGACACCTACGCGGATGATCTTGCTTTTCTGGTCAAAGCGCTGAAACTCGAGAAGGCGATTCATGTTGGCCACTCCACTGGAGGGGGCGAAGTTGCTCGGTACATAGGAAGACATGGGACAGAACACGTTGCTAAAGCTGTCTTAATTAGTGCCGTTCCTCCACTCATGCTTAAAACCCCCACTAATCCTGATGGAACCCCTTTAGAAGAGTTCGATAAGATTCGCCAAGGTGTTCAAGCCGACCGATCACAATTTTTTAAAGATCTGACTACGCCCTTTTATGGGGCCAATCGCCCTGGCGCTAAGGTTTCGCAAGGGCTTCGTGATTCCTTCTGGCTGCAAGGGATGATGGGAGGGATAAATGCGGTGTATGATTGCATTAAGGCCTTCTCAGAAACTGACTTCCACGAAGACCTTAAAAAGTTCAATATCCCTACCCTCATCCTCCACGGGGATGAAGACCAGATCGTTCCTATCAAAGCAGCTGCATTGTTAAGCTCCAAACTGATAAAGAATGCACAGCTAAAAGTCATCAAAGGGGCTCCTCACGGCATGTGCTCCACCTTAAAAGACCAAATCAACGAAGAGCTCTTGGCCTTCATCAAGAGTTAAAAAATGTGGCGCTCATATCCTCTCAAGCGAGTGCTCCTTTAAAATTTAAAAGACTAACGTAAGCGGGAAATGAGATAGAGCGGGTAATTAAAAATATGGCCATCATGCCTTAAATTCATGGTAGTAGCTCGAATCAGCTTTGAAGGAGCATATTTTTGATTGTAGACAAGTAAGCTCTTTTTTTTCTGATTTGCCCCTGCTTTAACCTCAAGAGGATAGATCTCATGGTCTTCTTCGATTAAGAAATCAACCTCTGCAGTGCCTTCACTTGTCCAATAGTAAGGTTCCCTACTCTTGGTTGCGATCAATTCTTGAGCCACATAATTTTCTGTGAGCGCCCCCTTGAACTCAGAAAACAAAACATCTCCCTCAATAATAGTTACAGGAGAAAGATGACTTTGAGCACCAAGCAAACCCACATCCGATACAAAGATTTTAAAAATGTTATTATCGGCGTATGCACTAAGTGGAAATTTTGGTGTTTCCACCAGATAGCTTTTATGGATTAGCCCAGCATCCGAAAGCCATTGAATGGCCTCTTCGTAATCTCTCCCACGAGCACTTTTTCGGATCGCTGCAAAAATAAATTTCTTATTTTCCTTTGCCAGTTGACGATGAACCTGCTTCCAAACAGTTGTAATCTTCATCATCTCATGAGGTGGAGCATGTTTGGAGAAGTCTTTTTCATAAGCGCTTAAGATTTCGAGTTGAATTTCTCTCACAACATTTAATTTTTCATTCTTGGCGTACTCTGCTACAGCTTCAGGCATCCCTCCAACGAAGAAGTAAATTTTCAATAGCTCGATTAGCTTCTCATGGAGGGGATTTGGAATCGGCTCAAAAGTGTGATATTCCTCTAGAAATAGACGCGTTTTTTCTTGTCCCATAGCTGTGAGAAATTCGAAAAAAGTCAGAGGATACAAATGGAGAAAGTTGACCTTTCCCACTGGAAAGCCTTTTTCTCCCGCTGTTTTTACACCTAAAAGTGAACCTGCTGAAACAACGTGAAAATCATTTGCCTCTTCGCAAAAGTACTTCAGACTGTTGAGGGCTTTTGGACACTCTTGAATTTCATCGAAGACCAAAAGAGTGTGATAGGGTTCAATTTCTACTTCTGTGTAGATGCTTAGAATTTTTATGAGCTGCTTAGGATCTAGGGTCCCTTCAAAATATTGACCAAGTTTTTCATCCTTTTCAAAATTTAGGTAAGCCACATTCTTGTAAGAAGTTTTGCCAAAATGCTTTAAGGCATATGTTTTTCCAACTTGTCTAGCCCCGTTCAATACTAAGGGCTTGCGCCGTGCTAACCCCTTCCACTCCTCGAGCTGCCTGTAGATATCGCGTTTCATATCCCAAAAATAAGCTAATCTTAATCCAAAAATCAATCATTCCTTCGTAAAACGTGGCTTGTTCACACGTTTTTCCATTGAAAAACGTGTTAAGTTACCACGCTTTTCCTTGGAAAAAAGTGTATTATCCTCTTATACAGTCTAATCTTTTTTGAAGGCGTCGGATGGCGTCCCAGGCGAAGGTGATTGTAAAGACTATCAGTGCAAAAAAACAAAGCCAGAAGGGCAAATAACCCTCTTGACCAAGAGTCGCGGCACGCATCCCTTCCATAACGTAGAGGAGAGGATTTACCAGATGGAGATAACCCACTCCCTAAGATCCCATTGATCTTAAAGATATTCCCACTATAAAGCATTACGTAGACGTTAGGGTCAACTGTCATTAAAACACTCTCTATGAAGATGCTCAAAACTGAGAAAAATCAATTTTGAGCATAATTAATTAGCCCAAACATCCTGCTCATTTGAGTTATTCGGAATAATCCTTTATTGAATTTCTATCCTATTTGAGATATCGTGAATTTTAAAGGAGCGGATCGAGAATTTAAACTTCTCGATTCGAGAAGGAAGTGCAGGGAAATGGAGTTAGATTCAGCAACATTAGAAAATGGGTTAATTGTACTCGGTGAACTTTTGGCGGACCGTGGTCTCTATTACGAAATTGTTGGAATCGGTGGAAGAAGTTTACTCCTCCTAAGTCAAATCGATAGATCAACTAAGGATTTAGACATCGTTGCACTTGTAAAGGAGAAACAATTTGTAACTGCAGAACCTTTACCAAAAGAATTGCTTCAAGCAGCAGAAGAAGTTGGCAATGCCCTTGAATTAGGAACAGGTTGGTTAAATAACGGACCTACCTCTCTTTTAAATTTGGGATTGCCTCCAGGTTTTATGGAGCGCATGCACACACGCTATTATAAAGGGCTAACCATCCACCTTGCTGATCGATTGGATCAAATTGGTTTTAAACTTTTTGCATCTGTAGATCAAGGTCGCCAAAGTAAACATTTTGCCGATCTGGTCACGTTAAAACCCTCAGCTGAGGAATTAGAGAAGGCAAAAACCTGGTGCATCAGCCACGATGTTTCAAAGATTTTTGAAACGGAGATAAACAGTGCGATAGAGAGCCTCAATGCCCTCTCTTAGTCAAGAATTAGATCAATCGCTCCTTGATCTAGCTTGGAGTCTTTGGACTGAATTAGGTGTAGCCGGCGTCAAAAGAAAACATCAAAATTTTCTGATCGGCCTGGAAGAGCTCATCCTATTAACTGTTGCCTTAAAGAATTTAGATCCTCGTCTCCGAGATGAATCACTTGATTGGTGTTCCGAATATCACCATTTCGTTTCCATAAGTCGACTAAAAACACTGATGAAGGGTATTGGGAGTTCGTTAAATGAGCCCTTCTCTTCCTATTCTGCTACTTTAAATTCTATTTCAAGGGCCGATTGGCCCTTATTTGAACCTTCCCCACCTTTTGATTTCATACGCAGCCGTAAATCAGTTTTGCGGCCGCTTGAATCGCCTGCACTGCTTAATATAAGAGCACGTTCAATTTTCGGCACTGGAGCACGGGCAGACATAATTACCTTCTTCTTCACCCACAGCAAAACAGATTTTTCCGCTGCAGATGTCGCAGAAATAGGGTACACCAAAAGAAATGTTGCTGAAATCCTAGAAGGATTTACCCTTAGTGGTCTTTTAGATAAATTTTTGCTTCGCAATCAGCTGCGATACCGTCTAAACAATGATGAACAGCTCATTAAGTTTTTGGAGCCTATCCCTTCTTATGCCCCATCATGGCAACTTATTCTCGAAGTGTTATTCCCTATACGCAATGCCATCAAGCGATCAGAAAAAAGCTCTGAGAGCACTCAATTAGTAAAAATCCGCAATATTTTGCTCACTCAGCAAAACAATCTGCAGAGGCTGAATTTAACACCGCCTCCCTATCAAACTGATTTTCAATCTTATTGGAGTTCATTTACCGAATGGCTTCTTGAAATAGTCCGTAATCTTGCCCATGGAGATTTTCCTGATAATTTTTATCTCACTGGATAGCTACGGCATCATTGTATTTAAGTGATCCATGATGCACATCGAGGGATATTACATGGGCGCTACGAGCACGGCAACATTTTCTAAATTCTCCGGAAGAACGAGATATAATACTTCAAGGCTATTCTAGCGTTGGAACTTACAATCCTATCTCCTTAAAGTGGTGCGAAGTCATTAACTATCTTCATTTTGCCTATTGGTTTAAAAAAGGAGATGCACAGTATATGAACTTTGCGCTTCGCAAAGGAGAGCAGTTGGCAGACAGTATCTTCTAATTAATTGGGTCCGACTCCAATCATTATTTAACGTGACGTTAATTCGGATCTGGAGAAGTGATTTTGATAGAATCCTAAACATGAATGGGTCAACAGCAATCGAAAGCTCTCGCCAGGAAGATGCTCAAAATTCAGAACTATCGATTTTAAGCTTGATGGCCCATCAGGTCCTATTATCCTAAAATCTGCAAATGCACGTTTCTGGATAAAAAGTATTTATTCCTACACCTCCTAAAATCTGCAAAATTCAGATATAACTCTCCAATAGACAATTTTTCATTATGCTCAAAACGAAGAAATGTCGATTTTGAGCATAATCAATTGACTCAAGCATCCTGCTCATTCAATATAGTTGTATATGAAACCATTTGTTGGAAGAGATCACGAACTCAGAAGGCTGCAGGATTTATCTAAATCCGGTAGAGCTTGTTTAGCAGTCATTAAAGGGCGTCGTCGGATAGGGAAGAGTCGTCTTGCCGAAGAGTTTGGCAAAGGTAATGTCTTTTTACCCTTCAGCGGACTTGCTCCGGTCAGAGGGGTGACCGCCCAGGATCAGCGTGATGCATTTGGTCGCCAAATGGCGACTTTGTTTCACCTCCCTCCTTTAACTTTTACTGACTGGAGCGATGCATTTGCACACCTTTCAATGCATCTTACAAAAAAACCAACCGTTATCCTTTTTGATGAAATTTCTTGGATGGGTTCGAAGGACCCAACTTTCATCTCCAAATTGAAAGTGTGGTGGGATCTTGCTTTGCAAAACCATCCTTCCGTCATCCTTATTTTATGCGGCTCTATTTCAACTTGGATTGATAAAAACATCATCAATAGCACCGCTTTCTTTGGACGAGTCTCGCTCTATCTAGAACTCACGGAGTTGTCCATTCCACAGTGTAAAGAGCTATTGAACCTTCAAGGATTCAAGGGATCCGATCTCGATTTCTTCAAGATCCTTAGTGTAACGGGTGGAGTGCCCTGGTATCTTGAGCAAATTCAGACCGATCAAAGCGCTGATGAAAATATCAAACGTCTTTGTTTCGAGAAAAATGGCCTTTTGGTTCATGAATTTGACCGCATTTTTAATGATCTCTTCAGCTCAAAAGGAGAGATTTATAAGAAAATAATTAAAATTCTAAGCCAAGGCATGAAGGATCGGGCAGCCCTTCAAAAATCATTATCTTACCCACTTAGCGGTACATTAAGCCAACATCTTAAAGCACTTGAAATTTGTGGATTTGTTAGTAAACATCCTGATTGGTCTTTAAAAACTGGCAAACTTGGAAAAGCTACTCTATATCGCCTTTCCGATAACTATCTTCGTTTCTATATCCATTACATTGAGCCCAATCTTGCAAAAATCGAGCAAGAAGCTCTTTTAGAAGTTCCACTCTCTAGCTTGCCTGGATGGGAGCCAATGCTCGGTTTCCAGTTTGAAAACCTGCTCTTAAAAAACAGACCGCTTATTTACAAAGCTCTTGGAATTCATGCGCAAGACATCCTCATTGTAAGCGTCAAGGGGGACCCAGGTTATAAAGAAGAGGTGCCAGCTGCTACCGTGTTCTCTTAAAAGGAGAAAAGGGTATGCGGTCCTCTAAAGAATC
>JAGVKY010000077.1 GCA_020050175.1 Parachlamydiales bacterium | reverse complement strand
ATCGAAGGCAGAATGGGCCCTTAACGGGGCGCGGGGGTGTCCCCGACTTGTTTTTGATGATTTACTTAGATATTCAGATAGAGTTTTTCAACAACGCCGTGTATTGTCAATTTACTAATGATCAGCTTAATCTAAGTCTTTCGAGAGGTATTTGAAATGAAGTTGCTTAAACATCTTTTTGTTTTAGTTCTTTTAGTATGTTCAATTGAGGGCTACGAGATGAAAAGTGTTGAGATCGATGGAATCGATCGGAAGTTCTTGGTCCATGTGCCAGTTGAGGGTGAAAAAGGGATGCCTTTGGTGATTGTGCTCCATGGCGCCGGAGGTTCTGCCTTAGCTGCTTTAGAAAGTTACGGATGGGTTGAAAAAGCTGATCAGGAAAAATTTTTAGCAGTATTTCCAGAGGCGCTCCCTTTGGATCTTTCAAAACAAGGGGATTTTAAAACGAATCCCAATGTGTGGGAAGAGGGTTCTGCAAGAAGAAAGCATCCCGTTAACGACATTGCTTTTCTAAGAAATGTCATTGAACTTGTTTCGAAACGATATAGCACAGACCCCAAGAGAGTTTTTATTACCGGGTTTTCTAATGGCGGTTCGATGGCTTTTAGGGCAGGGATTGAACTTTCTGATTTCCTTACGGCTATCGCACCAGTGGCAGGCCATTTTATGTTGAAAAATCCTGAGCCAAAAAAACCCATTTCTCTCTTGCTGATTACAGGAGATAAGGACCCTCTCATGCCGCTTGATGGCGGTGCAGGAATGAATCCTTGGGGTGCCCCTTCACAAGGCAACCCTCCCATGGTCAATTCAGTCTTGGCGTGGCTTCCAACGATTGGGATCAAAGAGGCAAATAAAAGAGTGCATGTGGTCAAAGGGGGCAAGGAGTTCATCTGGGGCCCAAAGCAAGGGCTTGAGGCTATTTTTGTGATTGTTTCTAACCAAGGGCACGAATGGCCAGGAGAGGCACGGCGCTTCCCAGAAAGACTTACAGGGCCAAACGATGGGACACTCAACGCCACAGATTTCATTTGGAACTTTTTTAAAACTCAAAAGCCGCGCTAAGCTGCGGCTTATGAAAAAGTTTTTATTTACAGCTGTTTTTGCCTTTTTAGCCTCTTCCCAAGTTGAGGCTTGTACAGCCTTCCAATTGAAATCTCAAGATGGGGCTTATGTCTATTGCCGCTCTTTGGAGTTTGGTCTAAAGCTCGATTCAAATCTCTTGATTGTGGGGCGTGGGACTGATTTTCAGGGAACAGCACCAGATGGACAGCCAGGGCTTGTCTGGAAGACCAAGTATGGCTATGCCGGCATGAACCAATTTTTTGAGAGCGATCAGATCTCTGACGGAATGAACGAAAAAGGGTTGGTGGTTGGAGCGCTCTATTTTCCTGGCTATGCCCGTTTTGAGGATGCTGAGCCCACCAAAAACAATCGGACAATTGCACCCTGGGAATTTATCGGATATATCTTAGGCAATTGCGGCACGATGAATGACGTGATAGCAATCATTCCGACAATTACAGTCGCTCACGAAGTTCTTCCAAATACCAATTTTTATCTACCCCTTCATTATTTCATCTCCGATCAAGAGGGTAATTCTCTCGTCGTTGAATATGTGGATGGGCAAAGAAATGTCTATAACAATCCTGCTAACGTTTTCACAAATTCCCCACAATTTGATTGGCACCTCACCAACCTGGGCAACTACGTCAATCTTTCTCCGAACAATGTGTCAGAACTTTCGATCAACAATTATCAGGCTAAGAGTTTTGGACAAGGTTCGGGTCTATTAGGTCTTCCTGGCGACTATACTCCTCCTTCAAGGTTTGTCAGGGCTGCCCTCTTTTCCAATTGGGCTTTGCCGCAGCCTACGGCTCTTGAAACAGTCCGTTTAGGGTTTCATATTCTGAATACATTTGACATTTTCCAGGGGATTGTCCGTTCCAATGAAAAACCACCCAAGGGGATAGATCTTAGCCATTTTGAAAAGGCAGACATCACCGAATGGGTCATTGTTCACGATAAAAAAAATCTAAAAACCTATTTTAGAACATATGGCAGTCTAGAAATCCAATCAGCCGACTTTAAAAGACTCGATTTCTCTAAGGCAGGTTTCCAGCAAATCCCTTTAAACAACGCCTTCGTTGTTAGAGATGTTACAGGTCAGGTTAAAAGTATTAACCCAAGACTGTAACTGGCCTATCCTGCTCCAAATTTGAATTCTTTCGGGCCTTTTTATCCTGCTTATCTTGTTACAGAATATCTGCGGCAAGGGCGGCAAGTTCGGAGCGCTCTGTCTTATCTAAGAACATGTGGCCGAAAATGGGCTGATTCGCGAAGCGGAAAATCGTGTAAGAGAGGCCATTGGAGTCTTTGTCTAGATAAGGGTTGTCAATCTGGGTAGGATCGCCTGCAAGGACAACTTTTGTTCCATCGCCTGCACGAGAAATGATGGTTTTAACTTCGTGAGGAGTTAGGTTCTGCGCCTCGTCAACAATGATGAACATCTTAGGGAGGGATCGGCCACGAATATAGGTGACCGCCTCCATCTCGAGCTTTTTGCTCTCCATGACCCATTTTAGAGTTTCTGAAGGTTCGTTGCCCGAAGAGTCGCAAAGGAATTCGAGATTGTCGTAAATAGGCTGCATCCAGTGATAAAGTTTTTCTTCTTTTGAACCAGGGAGATAACCAATATCCCGCCCAAGAGGAACGATAGGACGGCTGACGAGGATGCGGCTATAGACTGATTCATCAAAAACTTTTCGTAAGCCGGCAGCAAGAGCCATCAGAGTCTTGCCCGTTCCCGCTTGGCCGATGAGAGCCACCAGTTTGATGTCATCCCGCATTAAGAGATCGATAGCGCATCGCTGTTCGATATTTTTTGGTTTGATGCCCCAGAGAGGAGGCGTTTTTAACAGAGGATCAATTTGTTTAAGCTTGGAGTTATATTTACCCACAGCTGAAGAGTTTTCAGGGGAGGTGAGAAGGCAATATTCATTAGCTTTGAAATTGGGGGCATTCGGAAGGGAGACATATCCATCTTTGTAAAAAAGATCGATATCTCTTTTTTCTGTCTCAACCTTTAAAAGTCCTTTTGAAAGCGACTGGTAATTGACTTTGAGATTTTCGTAATCTTCTGCTTCTAGTCCGATGGATTCCGCTTTGACGCGAGCGGCAATATCCTTAGAGACATAGATAACTTTTTCACCCGCTTCTTTTAAGGCCCAGGCAGTAAGGATGATCCTGTTGTCTTTTGTGTCGAGAGGGAGAGGCAGAGGATGTTGAGGCTTGATCTCAGGCGAAATTCGGACTTCCAGTCCTCCCTCCAGTTTTACGCCGGTATGAAGAGTTCCTGTTCCTTTATCCTTAAGGCCATCCAAAATACGGATAATCTCTCGAGAGTTTTTTCCAAGATCCCCAGGAACACGTTTCATCGTGTCGAGTTCTTCTAGAACTGTGACTGGGATAACCAGCAGGTTGTCCTGAAACTTAAAGATCGATTGCGGATCGTGTAATAGGACGTTAGTGTCGAGGACGAAAGTTTTTCGATTCATAGGATGCAGGTTCTATTATGCTGGTTCTAGAACACCGCATCATATGGACGGTTGATTGAAGCGTCAACTTTTAAGAACGGACACGATATGTTCGCAGTTTTCCCGACCACATGTGCACCCGACAGGCGTTCCTAAGTAGACGGAGTATCGCTCTTCTTTGTTCAGCTTGTTGGTGACCGAAAAAAGTTTATCTCCTGCTTCCTGGACTTCCCAGTCAGAAAAAGAGAGCTCAGAGGGATTGATCTCCTCATCGATTTCTTCATCTTTTTCTGCAGCGGGTTGAATCGAGCGGGCGATTTGGCAATGAAAGCAGTAGCAATTACCCTCAGGTTTGGGAAGAGCATCCGGATCGTCTGGAGAAAGGAGGCGTAATACCCCAGAAATCTTTTCTATCAAATCATTGGGTAGAGGTGGAGCATCTTTTTGGTCAGGGTTATGCTGCACCATCATGCCCATGGCATCTAAGGGGGCAAAGCCTATCCTGACGACAGATTCTGTTCCTTCAGGAAGTTGCATAAGCCGTCCGAGAGGACCCATCACTTCTCTGTGTCTTTCTTCGGCACGGCGATCCAGATGAAGCGCATGGTGATGGAAGATTTTATCAATCATTTCATCACTTAGATCATGAAGGACGACGAGTTCCCCTCCTTTGAGGAGAAGGTGGAGGCCTTCATCTCTCATGTAGAGCGAAGTGATCTCTCTCCAGCTCACCGAAACCTTTGGGGGAATGCTAATAAAACGATCGGTGATCAGAACTTTTTTCTCTTCCATAGAATAGCTCCTGCTCTAAAGACATTACTTTATCATAGATATTGAAGGGAGGTCAAATTATTTAGCACTTTTGTTGATTAAGTGCTAAATTTGTAGGAAACAGAAGAGCGCAGTAGAATGTGTTTTTTACGATGATTCGCCTATTTCTTATCCTGCTGTTTTTTTTGCAGCCCGTGATCTCAGCCGAGGCTCCATTCCGTCCCTTCACAGCTAAAGTTGTGAAAAAAAAGGTTCGATTGCGGGCAAAGCCTGAGCTTGATGCTCCTATCGTCAGGGAGCTTGTTGCCGGCGACTTAATGGTAGTTGATGGTGAAGAGGGCCATTTTCTTCGGGTCAGACCGCCCTCCGATCTCAAACTCTACCTTTTTAGGACATTTGTCTTAGATGGAGCCGTTGAGGGGAGTCGAGTGAATGTCCGTTTGGCTCCCGATCTGGAAGCTCCTATTGTAACCCAGCTCAACACTGGGGATCGTGTTTTGGGTGAGGTTTCTTCCCTTCACCCTAAATGGATGGAGATTGCCCCTCCTGAACAGGTTCGTTTTTTTGTAGCGAGAGATTTTGTCGAAGAGATCGGCGACGAAGGATATCTGGCTCGTCATGAGAAGAGATCTGAAGAGGTGAGAGAGCTCCTTTCTCTCGGAGACAACGGAAGAAATCAACTCACTGAGCCTTTCGAGAATATTTCTCTTGAAGAGATCTTAGCTCCTTTTCAAAAGGTCATCGCCCAGTTTGCCGAATTTAAAGAAGATGTGACGATGGCCGAAGCAGCTATTCGGGACATCCAACAAGAGTATCTCCTTAAAAAAGTTGCCTATCTAGAGGGAAAAGCAGTTTTTACTCTTCCTTCCATTATTGACATCACTGCCGAAGCTCCTCAAGAGGCTTCGAATTCTGATGCGGTAGAAATCGCTTCGACTGTTCCAACAGCCCCAGTCCCTCAGGCTAATCCCCGTTCCTATTGGGTAGAAGTAGAAAAGAAGTATTTCAACAAGTGGCGGGCAGAAAAAAATAATTTAGGGAGTGAGGAGGCCTTTTACTTGGCTCAATCGAAGTTTGCAGAGCCATTGAGGGGGATTATACAGCCCTATTTTCGTCCTGTGAAGCATAAGCCTGGCGATTTTGTGATCGTTGACCCTAAAACGCATGAGACATTAGCCTATATCTATGCGACAAAGTACTATCTTCAAGACTATCTAGGTCAAGAAGTGGAGTTTGTCGGTGTTAAACGTCCTAACAATCAATTTGCCTACCCAGCCTATTACGTGTTGGAGATCCAGTCATGTTTAGACGGCTCTCTTCCGTTGCCTTCCGGGGATTAGAGGCGCTCGTTGTCGAAGTCGAAGTTGATTGTGTCCCGGCCGAAAAACTTTTGATTCAAATCGTAGGTCTTCCCGATTCTGCCGTCAAAGAATCGCGTGAAAGGGTCGTCTCGGCCTTAAGACATGCTGGTGTTGTCCTTTCCGCTTTGCAAATCACCGTCAATTTAGCTCCTAGTGATATCAAAAAAGAGGGGACTCTTTTTGATTTGCCCATTGCTGCCGGCATTGCGATTGCGTTGGGGAGATGGAAACCTCCTTTCTCGTTAGAAAAGGCCCTTTTTGTGGGAGAATTGGGTTTGCAAGGCGATTTGCGGCCGATGCGTGGTGCCTTAGGGACAGTCCTTTTAGCCAAAGAAAAAAAGTTTTCCCATGTTTTTTTGCCTGGCGTCAGTAGAGGTGAGCTCTCTTATATTCCAGAAGTCGAAGTGGTTCTTTTAAAAGACCTCAAAAGCTTACTAAAGGGGGAAATCGCCACATTCGAAGCCCTTCCAGAAGAAACTCAAGAATCCGACTTAGTTGATCTAAAGGAAATAGTAGGTCAAGAGGCGGGGAAAAGAGCTTTGGAGATTGCTGCAGCTGGTGGGCATAACCTCCTTTTTAAAGGACCTCCCGGTTCAGGTAAAAGTCTTTTAGCCAAATCACTACCCTCCCTCCTTCCTCCCCTAAAGCCAGAAGCGGCTTTAGAAGTTAAAAGAATCTGGTCACTGGCTGGTCTTAAGAAGGAGGGCGATTTACCCCCTTTTCGTTCACCCCATCATACCATTAGTTATGCAGGTTTAATTGGGGGAGGAAGTAAGCCCCGTCCTGGAGAGGTTTCTCTTGCTCATCAAGGGATTCTCTTTCTCGATGAGATCCCCGAATTTTCGAGACAGGCATTGGAAGTGCTTCGTCAACCTTTAGAAGACCACCATGTCACAATCACCCGTTCCGAAGGGAGTTTTACCTTTCCGAGCCGTTTTCTTTGTATAGGGGCGATGAATCCCTGCCCATGTGGTTATTTTGGACACCCCGATCATCCTTGCAAAGATACAGTCAAAGAAATCGATCGTTACCAAAAAAAGATCTCTGGACCTCTTCTTGACCGATTTGACATGGTCGTCGAAATTCCCGCATTGGCATTTACTGAAATGCGCGGTAAAGGAAAGGAATCTTCCGCAGTTGTTCGTGAACGTGTTCAACAGGCGCGCCATCTTCAGGAATCGCGAAATGGTGCTAATCGTTTCAACCACCTGTTGAAATCTGACGAAATCAAACAGCATGTCGCTTTAACACCGTCGCAACAATCTCTCCTGGAGGATGCCGTTAAAATGCTCCATCTCTCGATGCGTAGCCTCCAACGCCTTCTTAAGGTCACCCGCACCATCGCCGACTTAGAAAATAAAGAGGAGGTGGCCGATCACCACCTCCTCGAAGCCATCAGTTACCGCTCCAAATAGTTTAAGGAACGAGTTCCAAAAGTTGTAGACGGTTCTTTTTCTTTTCGTAATAAAAGAAAAGGAGAACTCCGCCGAGGAATAAGGCCCACATAATGATGGTATAGGGATTCCACCAAGGGTACTGAGGTGCTTCAGTTGCTCCAAAACGTTCACCGGGTGGCCAGAAGATAAAAGAGGGACTACCTTCTAAATTACCAGCGGGGATCGTCCCAAAGGTGCGGCCGTCGGAACTCATAGCGTAGTTATCCCCCAAAACAAGGTACTGCCCCTCTTTGATATGAAGGCCGGTTGCCAAGATGTGTTCTTTCGAAGGAACGCCAGGATCAACAAAAGGGATCCCCCCTTTTTCCTTTTCCTTTTTGAGAAATTCAGCCAAACGGGAGTCTTCCGCTTCTAAGAGAAGTTTCCCCATCACATAGAGAGCGCCATTTCTGTAGTAGGCATAGCGTGAAGGGAAGACATGCCCTTCGTCATAATAGGGGTGAAATTCAATCCCCAGGTTAAACAAGGTTTTAAATTGCGAAAGAGAAAGATTTCGAAGAGGGTGATTTTGATCGACAGATCTAGGGACTCCTGCAAATAAAATCTCTTGAGGTTCCCCGTTGTAAAACTCGTAAGTCCCATTAGGAATCCCTGGCAAAGAGATCGTGGTATCATCTTGACCCAAGCGATGGGCTAAACCATTCACTACAGTGAATCTTGCTGTGTAGAGATTGCTTTTCAGCGTTGCGATCATCTCATCGTCTAGAGGAAGGAAACTGCGATGTGTAGGAAGGGGGCCTAAAAGATAGGGAGAATTAATGCCCTGTTCAAAAGGGGCAAGATAAGGATGGTGAGAAATTTCAAGGGCATTGCTTCGAGTGATTCTCGTTTGGCCAAAACCGCCCATTCCAAACCAGTCGCTTAAGCATTTGATCCCTTCATGTGGTTCTTTGGCTGCATTAGGTTGTTCTAAAATCCATTGCTTTCCATCGAATACTTCGCCGCGAACACCACTTCTGCTAACAACAAGCTTGCCAAGGGGAATATTAAAGTATTTGTAGACCATCTCTCCCTCGCCGCCTTTGGCAATAGCTCCTACCCGAACAGGGTTTTGTTCAAAGCTGTTGAAGGGGACATGGTCGACTGTCAAAAAGGGGGGCTGTAAAAGCTCAGGAATGGGTTTGCCATTGCCGTCAACTCCATAGATCAATCCGCCATAAAAAGAGACTGTATCGCTTGGCTTACCAATCATCCGTTTGATGTAACGCTTTTTTCCTGGAAAAAGCCAAAAATAGCGGGTGTCTGTATCGGGCAGGTTAACTCCAGCCCCCGTGAAAGTCACCACTCCCCCACGGATCACTCTACTGGGGTCAAAAACTAAATGGCTAGGAGTAAAAGGAATGTTAATGCCGAAAGTTGTTTTTGAAACAGCAAGGTGATCCCCTTCGCGAAAAGTAGGTCTCATCGAACCCGAAGGGATCTCATAAAGCTCAAAAACAGTCATCCGGACAATTGTTGCAATGAGGAGGGCGACTCCCAGCGCAAAAACCCACTCCAAACCTTTCCAAAGAGGGGCTTTTCTCGGTAGGTTGGGGGTGATGAGCTTATCTAGAGTGAGAACAATCGTGTGGGCGCTTGTTCGATCTTGCTCCACAAACTTTTGATCGAGTTCTCCGATCAGCTTTTTAATTCTCTCCTTCTCTTCGAGAGAAAAGCTAGAGGAGTTTTTTGCGAAGTTGGAGACAAGTTCGTGCGCTTGAGCTCTTAGTTTTTTGAGAGAGGGTGTCTTACGAAACATTCCTAGTAATTTAGCCTATTTATGCAGAGAATCCAAGTTTTCACCGAATGTTCACTTATTCCTCGAAAAAGTTAAAAATCTCGAAGCTTTTCTGTGGGAAAGTTGTTAACGAGTTGTCGGTTGCTGTTGATGGTTTACCCCTTCTCCCTTCCTGTTATCTACAGATGATGGTGCATTTGGTAACTGTTGATAAGTCCAGTTAATATTTAGGGGAGACTTGAGATTAGAACCACTATCAATGATCCGAATCTTAGCGTTAGCTAAGTGTCCGCTGACTTGAAGCCAATAAGGAAAATAGGAGGGATAAGGGGTATTTCCGCTCGGTAAATAGATGTCTATCCACTTCTCTGCAAGTTCCGATCCATCTCTGGGCCATTTAGCTTGAAAATGATCGAAAGGAACTCCTTTGACTTCTTTCCCATCAAAAACAAGACTTGGGTTCCAATAAGGGCGTTGATCTTTTGCTGAGAAAGAGACTGAGGGCCCAACTCTTCGACGCATATTCAGTGGCATTTCGGTGAAGCCAAGGTTTAAAAGAGTCGTTAGAAAATTAGAGTTTTGGTCGACTTCGCACCATTTTTGGTTGTCAAAAGAGTAGAGTCCTAACAGTCTCCCATTGCGAACGTCGACAGCATAGGCTACCCAAGAGGTATGACCAGGAGCTTCTTTTTGTACCCACCCTTTCCAGCTATTTTCGTCCAGTTTGAGATAAGAGCTTGGAACGGTGAGCTCTTCGATCAAGACTTGGTGTTTTTCTTTTTCGCGAATCAACCAAAGAGTGTAGGTTTTTTTTTGAGCTGTGACGACAAAATCTCCTGGTCTGGCGAGGGCAAGCCTTTCCTTAAGGAAAAGGTAAGACCACCCCTGCATAGGGATAAGAAGAAGGAGAATTATGAAAAGTTTCTTGGCCATGGGAAAAAAGAGTTCACTTCTTGTTGATAACGGAGATAATCCTCTTGGCGATCGTCTGCCATTTCTTTTTCTGTCCAAGGGATACCCGATAGGTTAGTAAGGAGATAAAACATGATGAGGGCTGAGAGGATTCCCAGCCATCCGAAGGGAGAGGCGAGCGCAAATAGGGCGATGCCAACCCAAAAAATCCATTCGAAAAAGTAGTTGGGGTGTCGGCTGAGACCCCAAAGCCCCGTCTGAAGAACTTTACCGCGGTTTTCTCGTTTGGCTTTAAAATTTTTCAATTGCCAATCGGCCATGGTTTCTCCGGCAATGCCGAGGAGGGCAACAATGGCGCCGAACCACTCAAGGCCAGAAATTCTTGGCATCACATTAAAACTGACAGCAAAGAAAGGGAGAGTGAGAATCAAAATCAGCAATGCCTGTAACAAAAAGACAAAAAGAAAACGGATGTCTGCCTTATCGCCCCACTCTTGGCGCATTCTGGCATAACGCTTATCTTCGCCCTGTTTGAGAAAACGGAAAAAAAGGTAGATGGAAATACGGAAAGCCCACAATACAACAATCAGTAATAGCATCAAACGACGAGTGAAATCGCCGTCTCCCATGAGGAAAGCAATCAAGGCTACCAAGCCGATAGATACTCCCCAGGCAATATCGACGACTCCAGCATTTTGTTTGAGAAGCGCGATGAGCCAGGTGATGACCATGACCCCCACCAAAAGAATGACGGTTGTTAAAAGTGGGTAGGCTAAGAGCGAAAGAAATGATGTCATGTTATGATAGTCAGTACTGTGTATGCATCGTGTCTAGAAAAACAGGATAAAGTCAAAGCTCTTTTTGCGGAGTGCAAAACTCCTGCAGATCTCTATGATAAAATCATGGAACTTGGGAAAAAGCTTGAGCCTTTTCCACCAGAAAGCAAAACTGACCATAACCGAGTCAAAGGTTGTCAAAGTCAGATGTTTCTTCTTTCCCGCTTTGAAAATGGGAAGGTCCACTTTGAAGCAGACTCCGACGCCCTCATCTCTCGAGGTCTCGCAGCCCTCCTTCTCATGGTTTACAGTGACGAAAGCCCTGAAGCTATCCTGAAGTGCCCCCCTACCTACCTCGAAGATCTAGGAATTGCGACCTCCCTCTCACCCACCCGATCCAACGGCCTTTTCAGTCTCCATCTCCAGATGAAGCAAGAAGCCCTCCGCTTCCTCCTCCAAAAAAATGCATAAAACTGTCACAAATTGACTGTTTTTTACATAAATTCACGCTTTGGCTGAGAAAAACTCCAGCGCTAACGGCATTTTTCAAGGTAGTAGCACCCGAAAACTGCGCCGTTCAGTCAGTGATCTTTTAGGAGGACGCGCCTCTTTCTAGAGATCGCAAGTCTTTCCCATGGTTCTGTATGGACTAGTACAGATATTGGTCGAGAAGCCAGCGTTAAAAGAACGACTGTGGATAATTACTTGCAAATTCTTGAAGATCCCCTCCTTCCTGCGGAAGAGTTCTTACTATCTTTGTCTCCAGATCGCCCCGTCTTCTCGAATTAGCCGACGAGGGAGTTTAGGACGATGTTGGTGGAGAGCATGACGGCTTCCCAGACTAAGATAGAGGTGAATGCTAAGAGGAGAAGGGTAAGAAGAGGGCGACCACCCGGAAGAGACCATTCGCTCTTATAGCCGAGATGGTAGCGGCCTACCCAGACCATCAAAATAGGGATGATCCCGTTTAAGGCTGAATCTCCAATTCCCCCCGTTGTTTCCATGGCCACAAGAAAAGCTCGTTCATAAAAAGAGGCGAAGAAAAGAACGGGGATCAAGACAAGCATGCCTAGGGCTATTTTGCCGAGACCTGTTTCTGGAATTCTTAAGCCATCTGAGAGGAAGTCGAAGAGACCAAGTGCAATCCCGAAAAAGGAGGTGACAATAGCGAAAAAAGAGAAAAAGTGGACGATGGGGCCTAAAAATGCTCCTTGAACATGTTCGGTTACAAATTGTGTAGTTGGCACGCCTTGAACATAAGCCTCGATCAATCCTGTTTTTCCTTCGATGGGGACGATACCAAGGACAAGTGTCAGCCAGAGGGCATAGACCAGAAAAGCGATAGCAGTTCCCCACACAATGGCCCTTCGCAATAATTTTCCATTCTTTTTAAGATAAGGCGTAAGACTTGGCACCATGGTTTGGTGGCTAAAGGAGGTCAAAAGAAGGGGAATAGCAAACGTTGAGGTGAACCACGTTCCACTTCTCATCAAAAGATGATGTTGAACCTCTTCTATCCCTAATCCGACGAGTAAAACATAGGCTCCCATCATCCCTAAAAAGAAAATCGTGTTGATTCTCCCAAGTATTTTTGTTCCGAGATAGATGACAAGTGTCAAAACAACCGCGAAAATCAGAATAGCCAGCTCTTTTGGCATCGGAATCTGGATTTGCAAAAGTCGACCGCCGCCTGCCGCATAACTGACAAGGGAGGCATAACAAATATAGAGATACAATATCCAGCTGATAGCTTGACCAATCGGTCCAAGAAATCTCTTAGCCATGCTGATGACATGTTCACCCTCGGCCATCCAGAGGTTCGCTTCTAAAAGTAAGAGGGAGGAGGCTGTCATCAAGAGCCAGGTGATGGCCAGCCAAAACATGGAAGGAAAGTAGCCGCCAACTCCAGCTGCAACAGGCAATGCGAGCATACCGCCGCCAATACAAGTCCCCGCCACCAAAAAGACAGCATTTAAGGCTGTCCATTTGCCCACTTTCCCGTCCACCTTCCCTCACACCAAAAAGGAAGATTTTACCCCAGCCTGAACTGAAAGTAAATTGCCACTATTCCAAATAATTATTGGCTTTAAGCGAAGGGATCTTAACGATCATCCCCGTCCCCTACTCCTAATTCTCTGGGCGTTGTTGTCCCTGAGGACCAACCGGATTCTCAATTGAACGATACTCTCGTTCTGCTGCTTGTTGACCTGGGGCACGATTAGGCTGTTGAGCAGGTCCAACAGCAGCCTGCTGCTGAGGAGGAGGTGGTGCAGCGGGTGGTGGCTGAGGAGCAGGAGGTGGTGCAGCGGGTGGTGGCTGAGGAGCAGGTGGAGGCGCAGGAGGAGCTGGCAAATCTTGATCTAGCCTTCCTGGAGGAATTGCCGGTTGTGCTGCTGGGGCAGGTTGAACTGCGGGTGCAGGAGCCGGTGCAGGTGGAGCTCCTCCAGCAGGGGCTGCAGCAGCCTGGCGGGCAGGAACAGGTTGAATGAGGGTGGCACGACCTGCAAGGTTTAAACCACCAAAGAGACCGAGAATAATTTGTGCGATGTGAACTAAATGGATTTCTTTATCTAATTCAATAATATCTTTTTTTCTAGCAGCAATGGTTTTGCTCGCTTCAACATACTCTCTTTGAAGCATGGCTTTTTCAGCCTCTGCCTGTTGTTTAACTGCTTTGTCAGGTTTAGGATGGGCGTTGATTTTATCGTCTAATTCACGCAGTTTCTCCGTACGCCCCCTTTGTTCAGCCTCTAAAGCTGTGATTTCGTCTCCAGCTGTTTGTTTATTTGCGAGAGCTAGATTGTATTTGTTTGTGATGCTTGGAATTTCGGATATCTTAAACTCTTTATTATCGATTTTGATGTAGCCCTCATTTTGGACTGCATTAAGATCTCCTGGAACAAAAGTAATACTTTTTATCCCTTCACTTTCCTTTTTACTGAGCTCTCCTAAAATCTGAGTAACAGCTGAAGCCCACTTTTCAACGGCCGCCTGATTAGCGTTACCTATTCCTTGAATAGTCTCTTTGTCCCCTGTCGTAATGCGGTAAGCTTTCGTTCCAATGGTCACTATGAAAGTAGCAGACTCGTTATGCAGAGCAAAAGATGAGATATGGGCTTCGCCACCCCCACGAACGACGGCAGCTTGAAATAGCCGTGTAATTAACTTTTGTCCAGTTTCACCAGGGGGTTGAGCCGGGGCCCCTTGTGGGTCTGGCTGTTGGATGGGTTGGTTGGGTTGGACTGGACCTGCAGCAGCTGCCATAAAAAACACCTATCTTTTTACCTAAATTTTGAAGAAAAAAAATTTGGAAAAGATAAATTTTAGGGGATAAAGACGAAATTTTCTTGCCAGCCACCAGAAACTTCTACATGGGTGGGGTGGAAAAGGAGGTTGGTTTCCAGGCGGATCCCGAAATTACCGGGGAGGTAGATGCCTGGCTCTAGAGAACAACAACTATTGGAAAGGAGGGGGCGGGTATCATGGGTCTCGTAAGAGTCCAGATGAGTCCCCATGCCATGGACCGATGTGGTGATATTGTGCCCGGTGCGGTGGATAAAATAGGGGCCAAAACCCCCTTTTTCAATCACCGAACGGACAGCCTGGTCAACTTCTCTCCCTTCGATCCGCTCCTTTTTGGAAAGACGGTCATTAATTAGGGCAATTCCTTGACGCTGTGCTTGAAGGAGGAGAGAGAAGACTTTATTTTCTTCTGCTGTGGGCTCGCGACCGATAATAGCCATACGGGTTAGATCGCCATAAATTCCCTGTTCCCCCTTTTTGCAGCCAAAGTCGACTAAAAGAAGGTCCCCTTTTTGGATGATCGTTGCTTTTCCTCCCTCTGGGAAAAAGTGGGGGTCAGCGGCATGGGCATTAACAGCCACATGGGGATGCCAATCGGTCATCATGCCACCCTTACTAATCTCTTCTTCTAGCCATTGTGAGGCTTCGAGCTCATTCCATTTGCCTAGACGATGGGCAACCTCTTTCCAGAATTTTTCTAGCAGTCGATGGAGGTGGTGGCACGCCTGATGGTGGCTTTCGATCTCTTGTTGGCTTAAGAGAGAAGCCAAAGTGAGGAGTTCACCTGATGAAACGACCTCAACGCCTAAGGATCGGACCGCTTCTAATGTCCCACCATCCACTAAAGAGAGAGAAGGCATTTCCCCCATGGGGACAACCTCCATCGCGATCTTGCCTTTAACAACTCCTTTTAGGGTGCTAAGCCAATCTTTTTGAGTGATGTAGGAATTTCTTTCGATAGAAAGTGTCGGGAAAGAGCCTTTTTCAATTCCATGTACAAGGAGGAGAGGTTTACCCACTTGCGGAATCCAAAGAGCCATGCGGCGAGTTGTAGCCGCTTTTTTCGGTAAACCGAGAAGATGATACAGAACTGGATTAGAGGCTCGAAAATCATAGAGAAGCCATCCATCAAGCCCTAATTGCTTGATTGCCCTTTGCACTCTCGCTAAGTTTTCCATGGTCTTTATTCTAACGAAAAATCCTTAACCACCAAGACCTTTTGAAGAAGGAATTTTTTTTCTGACTTTTTTAAAACTTCACGTCTTTTCTGTAGTAAGACTGCTCTAACTTGTCTGTTTTTTGCTTCTCTTGTAGGCGTTCAATTTCGTGTTGTAGAGCTAACTCTTTATGATTCAGCTGATCTAGTTGTTGTTTTAGAAGTTTGCTTGCCTGCTCCCTTTTGTCAGCAGGATAGGTACTTTTGGTTGCGATTTCACCATTGATTTTCTGTTGAGAAGTTTTGACCTCTTCAAGTTCTTTTTCTTTCTCGCGAAGAGCGCCCGCGCTAAAAGCAGCAACTGCAGCAACGATGACATCTTCATTACTTCTGACCTCGTTTACAACGTCATCAATGCCAAGAATAGCAGGCTTGTTTTCTTTTGGAGCCTTAAGGGAGACATTTTCATTGTGCACAAATTGTCCTTCATTAATTTGACCGAGGACAGTTTTAATAAAGCCTAAATATTCCAGCGTATTATT